>CAJBMJ010000102.1 GCA_903954045.1 uncultured beta proteobacterium
CTCCATGCCCTGGAGCATTTCATTGACTTCGCTCACCTCGTAGTTGCGCTGGGCGCCTCTGCGGTCCTGCAGAAAGCTGTCGGCCTCATCGAGCAGCAAAATCGCCCCTTCAGCCTCGGCTTCGCGAAACATGGCGGCCATATTCTGCTCTGTCTCGCCAATGTATTTGCTCAGCAAATCACTGGCCTGGCGCACCATCAGCGGCTTGCCCAGAGTATTGGCAATATGGTCTGCCAACGCCGTTTTGCCCGAACCCGGCGGACCGTAAAAGCACAGGCTGCCATGCCCCCGGGCTTGCAAAGCCTGCACGATGCGGGGAATTTCAAAGCGGCTTTGTACATGCAGCAGGGACAACTGGTAAAGCGTCACCGCATCGGGGTGGGCACTGGCGGTCTTGTTGCCAAGAGCCAAATCCGCATTCTTGAGTTGGCGCTCTATCAGGGCCTCGGTGGCTGCTGGCAGTGGCGCTTCTTCACTGGGGCAGGCCAGGGCCGCAAAGCGCACTGCGGTGCGAATCTGCGCGGGGGTAAGCCCCTTGCGGCCGGTGAGTCGCGCCACAAAGTGGTCTGACACAGGCACGCCTTCTAGGGTTTTGCGCACCAGACTCTCCCGCGCGCCGGGCGGGGGAGAACGCAGCTCCAGGTGGTAGGCAAAGCGCCGCCGAAAGGCAGGGTCAATCTGTTCGATGCGGTTGGTCACCCACAGGGTAGGAACGGTGTTGGTTTCCAGAATCTGGTTCACCCAGGCCTTGCCGCTGACACTGCCTGTGGGCAGCTTGGCACCGGATTCGGCCCGCGCCATGAGCTGCGCGGCTTCACTCGACAGGGGCGGAAAGACGTCTTCCACCTCGTCAAATAGCAAGGCTGCCTGGGCACTGCCCTTGAGGAACACCTGGGCAATTTGCAAGGAGCGGTAGCGGTCACGGCCGCTCAAGCTGTTGCCATCGCGGTCGGCATACTCCACCTCAAACAGCTCCAGCCCTGCGGCCTGCGCCACCACTTTGGCCAGCTCGGTTTTGCCGGTGCCGGGCGGCCCATACAAGAGCACGTTGATGCCCGCTTCTTTGCGGGTCACGGCCTGCGCCAGCAGGTTGCACAGCACTTTGGCATCCTCCGCTACAAAGGCAAAATCGTCCAGCGACAGTGAGCTTTTGCTTGCAAGACGGGTAAATACCGCCATGAGCTCAGCCTGGTCGCGGTAATGGCGCATCAGCACCGGAGGCAGCTTTTCACTGACCTTCATCAAATCGGCAAGGTCGGTGATGTTGTGCTCGGAAATGAGGTTTTCGACCAGCCCGATGCGCTCCAGCCGCGAACCCGCGCGCAGCGCCTCGCCGAGTTGCTGGGCGCTGACACCGGCTACCTCGGCGATGGCAGCAAATGCCTCGGGTGCGTTATTGACCTTGAACTCCACAAGAATGCTCCGCATATCGCGCTGGTATCGCGCCAGCGTGCCGTACAGCAGCAAGGCCCGCTCGGCCTTGTTGAGCTGCAGCAGCGACGCCAGGGCATTGATGTTCTTTTCCACCAGGGTGGACTGCTTTTTGAGTGCCCGACCCAGCCATTCGGCAGTGACCGACAGCACCGAGATCAAATCCTTGGGCTGGTCCTTGGCATAGTCGTCGAGGAAGAAGAACAGCGTGGCCTCGTCATAGGGCCCGCGCCAGACGCCGTAGCGGGCTAAAAATTCGGTGGAGTCCAGTGCTTCATGGCCTCGCCAAAGCTCGTTTCCCAGGCAACGCCGCGCCAAAAACTCACGCAGGCGCGCCAAGACAGAAACCGGCCACACCAGGTGCCGTCCGGCCAAGCCCACCACGCCGGTGAAGTCGCGTCGCACATTGAAGGCCGACCCCTGGCGTGCTGCCAGCGTCAGCACAAAATGCGAGCACATCAAGTCCAGCACCGGTGCCTCTCGCAGCCCCGGCGATGTCATCAAGTGCCCTTCCGGGGCCTGCACCAGCAAACGCTTGACCATCAAACGCCTCCCGCACTGAAAGTGCGCCGGGGTCACGATAGCGCAGCTTTCCAATGTTGGCAAATACTATAGGAACGCCTCCAACACCACCATTGCGAATGACAATAGGCCCATGCTGGACTACCAAGACATTCTTCAAGCGGCGCAGCGCCTGCACGGCCATGTGCTTCACACGCCCTGTGTGGCATCCCAAACGCTTTCCGACATTACCGGGGCGCAGGTATTTCTGAAGTTTGAGAATCTTCAGTTCACTGCGTCTTTCAAGGAGCGCGGTGCCTGCAACAAGCTGGCGCAGCTCACCGCGGAGCAGTCGGGGCGTGGGGTGATTGCCATGAGCGCTGGGAACCACGCCCAGGGCGTGGCCTACCATGCGCAGCGTCTGGGTTTGCGTGCCATGATTGTGATGCCGCGCTTCACACCCGGGGTCAAGGTGGAGCGCACCCGGGGTTTTGGTGCGCAGGTCATCCTGCACGGCGATACGCTGGATGAGGCCCGCGCCCACGCACTGCAACTGGCTGCCGAGCAGCACCTCACCTTTGTGCACCCCTATGACGACGAGGCGGTGGTGGCCGGCCAGGGAACAGTGGCGCTGGAGATGCTCACCCAGGTGCCTGACCTGGACACCTTGATCGTGGCAGTCGGCGGAGGCGGCCTGATTGGTGGCATGGCCACCGTGGCCAAGACCCTCAACCCGGCGATGGAGATAGTGGGTGTGCAGACCTCACGTTTTCCGGCCATGTTCAACGCCATCAAAGGCAGCCAGCACCCGCAGGGCAACAGCACTATCGCCGAGGGCATTGCGGTGGGTACACCGGGCGTTATCACCCAGGAAATCATCCGGGCCCGGGTGGATGACATGGTGCTGGTGGACGAAGGCGACATCGAGCAGGCTTTGGTCATGCTGCTGGAAGTGGAGAAAACGCTGGTGGAGGGGGCGGGCGCCGCTGGTCTTGCGGCGCTGCTCAAATATCCGGAGCGTTTCAGGGGCAAACGGGTCGGTTTGGTGCTGTGCGGCGGCAATATCGATCCGCTGCTGCTAGCCGCCATCATCGAGCGCGGCATGGTGCGGGCGGGAAGGCTCACCCGCATTCGGGTGGGTGCCCGGGATATTCCCGGTTCACTGGCCCGCATTACCGCCACGGTGGCCGAGGCGGGGGCCAATATTGACGAAGTGCACCATCAGCGGGCGTTCACCACCCTGGCCGCGCAAAACGTGGAAATTGAGCTGGTGGTGCAGACCCGGGGACACTTCCATGTCAAGGAAGTCCTGGAAGCACTGTGCCAATCGGGGTTCGATGCCCAGACGGTTTGATTGCAAAAACAGGTCTTAACGCCCTATTCACTTGCGTTATTTGCTACCAAATCTGTAGTGAACATAGGCAGACCTTTGCCTTAATCCTCGCGCATAAAGTAATGCATGTTTTGCATAACTTTTCACTGTAATCGCTTGGTAACTTCGGTACCAGTTCTTAAAATGCACAACCCGGTCATCCGACCGATGGACTTTGACGGATTGTGAAGTGGTCTATCCCAAGTAAGAGGCGCAACTGAGTGCACTTGGGATAGACGATTTTCAAACTTAGGAGCTTTCCCATGAACTCACCCGTAATGCAGGGCTTGAATATCAACGCACCCAGCTCCGTCAAGAATCCCAAGGTACTGGCCTGGGTTGCCGAAATGGCCGCCTTGACCAAACCCGCATCCATCTACTGGTGCGACGGCTCCGACGAGGAATATGACCGCTTGTGCCAGCAACTGGTCGACGCGGGCACCTTCAAAAAACTCAACCCTGCCAAGCGCCCCAACAGCTTCCTGGCACTCTCTGACCCGTCCGATGTGGCCCGCGTGGAAGACCGCACCTACATCTGTTCCGCCAAGAAAGAAGACGCAGGCCCGACCAACAACTGGATGGCACCGGCCGAGATGCGCGCCACGCTGACCCCCCTGTTCGATGGCTGCATGGCTGGCCGTACCATGTATGTGGTGCCCTTCTCCATGGGCCCCCTGGGCAGCCACATCGCGCACATCGGCATTGAACTGACCGACAGCGCCTACGTGGCCACCAATCAGAAGATCATGACCCGCATGGGCAAGGCCGTTTATGACGTGTTGGGTGTCGATGGCGAGTTCGTGCCCTGCATGCACACCGTAGGCGCGCCTTTGGCCGCCGGCCAGAAGGACACTACCAGCTGGCCCTGCAACCCCAAGGTCAAATACATCGTTCATTACCCCGAGTCCCGCGAAATCTGGTCCTACGGCTCTGGCTACGGCGGCAACGCCCTGCTGGGCAAGAAGTGCCTGGCGCTGCGTATCGCATCCACCATGGGCCGCGACCAGGGCTGGTTGGCTGAACACATGCTGATCCTGGGAGTGACCAACCCCCAGGGCAAGAAGTACCACGTTGCGGCCGCTTTCCCCAGCGCCTGCGGCAAAACCAACTTCTCCATGCTGGTTCCGCCCGAAGCCGCTTTTGCAGGCTGGAAGGTGACCACCATCGGTGACGATATCGCCTGGATCAAGCCCCACGCGGACGGCAAGATGTACGCCATCAACCCGGAAGCCGGCTACTTTGGCGTGGCACCCGGCACCAACATGCACACCAACCCCAATTGCATGCGCAGTCTGGACAAGAACGTGATCTTCACCAACGTGGCGCTCACCGATGACGGCGACGTGTGGTGGGAAGGCATGGAAAAAGACGGTGGCAGCGTGCCTGAGCACCTGGTTGACTGGCAAGGCAAGGACTGGACGCCAGCCATCGCCAAAGAAACAGGTGCCAAGGCCGCCCACCCCAACTCCCGCTTTACGGTAGCCGCCACCAACAATCCCGCACTCGATCCTCAGTGGGACGACGCCAGCGGTGTGGCCATCGATGCTTTCATCTTCGGTGGCCGTCGCTCGACCACGGTGCCGCTGGTGACCGAAGCCCGCACCTGGATGGAAGGCGTGTACATGGCCGCGACCATGGGCAGCGAAACCACCGCCGCCGCCTTTGGCGCCCAAGGCGTGGTGCGCCGCGACCCGTTCGCCATGCTGCCCTTCTGCGGCTACAACATGAGCGATTACTTCCAGCACTGGCTGGACATGGAAAAGAAACTCGAATCCACGGGTCACACCCTGCCCAAGATTTTCTGCGTGAACTGGTTCCGCAAGGGCGAAGACGGCAAGTTCGTCTGGCCAGGTTACGGCGACAACATGCGTGTTCTCAAGTGGATGATCGACCGTCTCGAAGGCACTGCCAAAGGCGTTGCAACGGGGTTTGGCATCGCTCCCCAGTATGCAGAAATTAACTGGAAGGGCCTGGATTTCAGCGAAGCCCAGTTCAACTCCGTTACCAGCCTGGACAAGGGCGCGTGGGCTGACGAGCTCAAGCTCCATACCGAGCACTTTGCCCAACTGGCCTACCATTTGCCGAAAGAACTCGAAGAGACCAAAGCACAGCTGGAACAGCGCCTGGCAGCCTGATTACAGCGTCCATTGAAAATGCCACCGAATTCGGTGGCATTTTTTTGCCCTGGCGCTCGGCTAGCTTAGTAGGGTAGCGCCTCGTCGTGCTCCCGCATCCATGCCGCTTGCAGTTCTGACATGACGCGCGGGTCTTGCTTTGCATGCTCCCAAAACTGGTTTTCCTGCTCACGCAGTCGGGCCGCTTGCCTCCATCGCGTCATTTGTTGTGCCAATGCGCTGCTAACCTGGCGCAATGGCGGAGCCAGAAGCGCCAGTGCAGCGAAGGCCACGGTCCAGAGGGCGACCCAGCCTGCCAGCAGATGACCGTCTGCCCAGGTATTGATGACCTGATCGGCAACCACCAGCAAGGCGGCCAACACCGCCGCAAGCAGCATGCCCGCCAGGGTGTGGGATCCGTCCGTTTCTTTGCCCGCGCCGATCGCTGGCACCAGGCTCGGTGAAGCGGCAAACATGGGTTGAGCGTGATGCGCCATGATCAACTCCTTGAACAAACTTTTGAAGCCAAGATTGGAGGAAAACATTAGTGCATACTAGGGTAAACACCAATATGGTTCAACTTTATGTTGGTGATATGAATCATTCATGAAATCTATAATTGACCATGTCTGCCGTTAATTTGCGCACTTTTGACCTGAATTTGCTCAAGGTGTTTGACATCGTCATGTCCGAACGCAGCCTCACCCGCGCAGCCCTTTTTCTGGCGCTCACGCAGCCAGCGGTTAGTAATGCCTTGCGCCGCCTGCGCGAAGCGCTGGGCGACGAACTGCTGGTGCGCAAAGGCCGAACGTTGGAACCCACGCCACGCGGGCTGGAGTTGTGGCCCGCGGTGCGGGACGCCTTGCAATTGCTGCAAAACTCGCTGTCGCCCAGCGTATTTGACCCCGCAACGGCAAAAAACGCCTTCGTTCTGACCATGGCGGATGCCACCGCAGCGGAGCTGATGCCCGGCATGGTGGAAGTCATCACTCGAGATGCGCCAAGCGTCACCTTGCGCGTTGTTCCCCTGACCACGCGCGACCCCCGCCAATTGCTCGACCAGGGCCATGTCGACCTGGCCATTGGCCACTTTCCTGCCGTCCTGGCCGATTTGACGGCGCGAGCGCAGTCCGGAGAGGCGGTTTCCTATCTGCACCACCGCCTCTTCGCGGGCGACTATGTGTGCGTCATGCGCAAAGGCCACGCGCTGGCCAGCGAGCCGCTCACGCTGGACAACTACTGCGCGGCCCGGCACATGCTGGTGAGCTTTTCGGGAAGGGCTTTTGGTTTTATTGACGAGGCGCTGAGCGTTTTGAACCGCACCCGGCCAGTCGTCCTCACAGTGAACCAGTTCTTTACCGCGGGCAAGGTGGTTGCGCATTCCGACTTGCTAACCGTGCTGCCAAGGCATTTTGTCAAGGTCACCGGCTTTGAGGACCAGTTGGTGCAACGCGAGCTGCCATTGGCCGTACCTGCCATTCAGGTAGACGCCCTGTGGCACCAGCGCCAGGAGGGCTCCAGTGCACACGCCTGGTTGCGCAGCCAGGTGGTTGCCCAGAGCATCACCGCGTTTGCGCCATAAAGCCTGTCATGCACATTCAGCTTCTGTCTGACATCCACCTGGAGGCCCACCCGCACTGGCGCGCACAGCCCGCCAAAGGAGCGGACCTGTTGGTGCTGGCAGGGGATGTGGGCTCTTACCAGAACGGATCCGGCTTGAGCGACAGCGATTTTGGCTTGGGGCAGTTTTCGGCCGCCGCTGGCTGGCCCACGCCGGTGGTTTTTGTGCCGGGCAACCACGAATACGACAGCCTCGACTTTGATACCGCGCACGCGCGCCTGAAGGATACCTGCCAGCGGCTGGGATTGATCTGGCTGGAGCGCGAAACAGTAGTGCTGGAAGGCATTCGTCTGGTGGGCACGACCTTGTGGACCGATTTCGATGCGCTATCTCCCACAGACGTCAACTCCAGCCATGCATTGGCAAGTCAGCTCAAGGCCAGAGACAAAGCCTTTCGCGCAGCCAACTATTACCTCAAGAAAACCCAGACCACCCGTCGGGGCGAACCCTTTCTGGCAGAGGGCGTGCGCCAGCAGGCGCTGGTCTGCCAACAATGGCTTCGAGAAACCCTCTTAAGCCCTTTTGGCGGGCTCACTGTGGTGGTCACGCACTTTGCTCCCAGCTTGCGCAGCGCAGATCCCCGCTATGGAAACACTCCCGGTACGGCGGGTTTTTGCAATGCACTGGACGATTTGCTGCCGCAAGCCCAGCTTTGGCTGCACGGCCACCTCCATGCTCCCAGCGACTATGTCCAAGGGGGTTGCCGGGTGGTAGCCAATCCGCTGGGCTATGCCCGCAAGAACGAGCAGGCTGCATTTCGACCAGAGTTGTTGATCTCCGTCAACCGATAGGCACACGCATTGTGAGCCCAAGCGGCGTATCACTACACTGGGTAAAACTTCTTTCTGGAGACCTGCATGAAAATTCTCTTGGCCGTTGACGGCAGCACTTACAGCAAAAAAATGCTGGCCTACCTGTTAACCCACGACACCCTGTTTTCCAAAGACCACGAATACACCGTGTTGACCGTGCAACCCGCCTTGCCGCCCCGGGCTCGCGCCGCAGTGGGCAAGGACATCGTGGAGCAGTACCACTTGGAAGAAGCTGAAAAGGTACTGGCGCCGGTGAGCAAGTTCCTGCTGCGCCATGGGGTCGATGCCAAAAGTATCTGGAAAGTGGGACACGCGGGCGAAACCATCGCCAAGATTGCCGAACAGGGCAAGTTTGATTTGCTGGTCATGGGCTCGCACGGCCATGGGGCCCTGCTCAAACTGGTGATGGGCTCGGTGGCCACCCAGGTGCTGGCGCACTGCAAGGTGCCCGTACTGTTGGTGCGCTAGGCAAATATTTTGCTATAAAAAGCAGAGCTACTTGTGTAGCTCCATCAAGCGCTAGCGGGCATTTAGTCCCTGAAAACAGGTCGCCATCACCAGGTCCACGATTTGCTTGTCGTCATGCTGGCCGCCCATCTTCAGGAATTCCAGCACCGGGTCGCAGGCCCGCGCAAACAAGGTGTAAAGCACCACAATGGCTGGAATACCGGGACTGATGGTGCCCTCGGCTTGCGCCGCTTCGATCCAGCCGCCCAGAACGTCGCTCACTTCAATGAGTCCATTCATGTAGTCCTTGCTCGCTATCAACGTGGCTCGCAAACTGGAGTTCTGGCTGGGCAGGGAGGGCATTTCGCCCGCCAGCTTGAGTTCCATGGTCCAGCGCACCACCATCTGCAGTTTTTCCAGGGGCGGTGGTTCTTGTGGCAACTCAGCTAAGAAAACCTGCGCCCTGCGCATCAGGTACACCATGGCCGCACAGGCCAGGTCTTCCTTGCTGGGAAAGTGTTTGTACAGGCTGGCCTTGGCAATGCCGACACCGGCGGCCACTTCATCCACCGTCATGGCTTCAAAGCCTTTTTCCGCCAGCAAGCGATTCACCATATGAATAATGGCTTCCTCGCGGGCTTGGAGCATCTGGGTTTTGAAAGAAACTTTGGGAGTGACGCTGGTTTTCATACCCATATTTTAGGCACTTGCGTCAGTTTGTGTAGGCAAAGGTCATTTTGTGACTCTCTGGTTTTCTGCGGGGTTCAATACCTTTGCAGCCGCCTCGGCCAGCGCCTTGGTCAGCTGATCGATCACCACGGAATGCAGGTTCCAGCAGTGCCAGTACAAACTCACTGGCAGCGCCGTCTGCGGAGCCAGGTTCACCAGCTCTGCTTTGTCCAGAAGCTGGCGCACCTGCAACTCCGGCACCACTGTGGCACCCCACCCGGCCAGCGCAGCGCGCACCTGGCCTTCCGAGCTTGGCACGAAACGCTGACTTAGTTTGACCCGCCGCAATCCCAGGGCGCGACCCACAAACTCGGCCTGCAAATCGTCCTTTCGGTTGAACGCGATGAAGGGGATCTTGCGAAAGTTATTTGCATGGAGTCCCTGCGGGCAGTGGATCTGGGCGTAGACCGGGCTAGCCACCGCTACGTAGGGCATAGCGCCCAGCGGAAGCACCTTGCAGCCCCGCAGCGCCTGCTTAACGGTGGTGACACAGCCCATTACCTGACCCTCGCGCAACCACTCGTGGGTGAAGTCCTGGTCATCGGTGATGATCTCTAAAGGTAAGCCTTCACTTACCAATGAATCCAAGGCTGGCAATGCCCACGTCGCAATGCTGTCGGCGTTGATGGCAATAGAAATACGCTCTTCCTCGCGGTTGGAGGAGGCCCCCGGGGCCAGATCCTGCAGGTCCGAATCCAGATCGGAACGCAGCAGGCGCAGCTGCATGGCATGCTTGATCAGCAGCCTTCCCGCAGATGTGGCTTTAACCGGGCGGGTGCGAACCAGCAGCACCGTACCGGCCTGTGCCTCCAGCGCGCGCAGGCGCTGGGACACTGCCGACTGGGTGATCGACAGGCGAACCGCCGCCCGCTCGAAGCCGCCTTCTTCCACGATGGCGGCAAGGCATTCCAGAGCATCTGCATCAAAAGTACGCATGGTCCTAATATTAGCAGCACTTATGAATTCGAAATTAATCTGATTTTGCTTTTACTGCACAGCACTTTCCAAGACACTTGCGGCCATGAAGATCACTATCCTTGGCGCAGGCATTATTGGAATCAGCACGGCGTGGCATCTGGCAGAGCGCGGCCACGATGTGACCGTAGTAGAGCGGCAGCCCGATGCGGCGCTGGAAACCAGTTTTGCCAATGCGGCGCAGATTTCGGTAAGTTACTGCGAACCCTGGGCCAACCGTGAAGCACCACTCAAAGCCCTGAAATGGATGCTCAGCAAGGAAGCCCCTCTGCTGTTCAGGCCCCAATTTCCGTTTGGCAAAGGCTTTCACCAGTACCGCTGGGGCCTGGAGTTTCTGGCCAACTGCAACGATGCAGCGTTTGAACGCAATGTGCAGCAGCTCGTCTCCCTGGGCTCCTACAGCCACACCGCCCTCAAAGAAGTGGTCGCTGCGACCGGCATCGAATACAAGCGGCTGGAAAAAGGCATTGCCCATTTCTATCTGGACCAAAAATCGTTTGACGCAGCGGGTCAGGCCGCCGCCCTGATGGGCAAGTACGGAGTCAACCGCCGCGTGGTCAGCAGAGAAGAGCTGCTCAAGATTGAGCCCGCGTTCCAGCAATTCGCGTCACAGATTGTGGGCGGAACCTACACTGCCAGTGACGAAAGCGGCGACGCCCGCGTCTTTACCCAGGAGCTTGCCAAACGCTGTGCGGCCAAAGGCGTCAAGTTCATGTGGAACCATGATGTGCTGTCTTTGAACCAGCGCTCAGGCGACATCGAAACCGTGAGTGTCTGCGAACGCAGCACCGGTGAAATCCGCACGCTCACCGCCGACCATTTTGTGGTCGCCATGGGCTCGTACACCGCGCCTCTCCTGCGCACCGTGGGTGTCAACCTGCCGATTTATCCCGGCAAGGGCTATAGCGCGACCTTCAAAATCCTTAAGCCCGAACTCGCTCCACAGGTCAGCTTCATTGACGACTCGGTCAAGTGCGCCGTCAGCCGTCTGGGCGACGAATTGCGCATTGCGGGCACGATTGAAGTGGGCGGCTACAGCCTCGATCTGGACGGCTCCCTGGCCCGCGCCCGCTGCGCCATGCTGGCACGCCGGGTGGAAGAACTGTTTCCCGGCGTGTGCGACACCCGCAGCGCGGAGGAAGGCGGGAATCCGAACTTCTGGACCGGCCTGCGCCCCGCCACCCCTACCAATATTCCGTACATTGGCAAAACCAGGGTTGGCAAGCTGTGGGTCAATGCGGGCCACGGCACCCTGGGTTGGACCCACGGCGCGGGATCCGGCAAAGCCATCGCCGAACTGATCAGCGGCCGCCAGCCCGCGATGCAGTTTGGTTTTTGCGGCATGGAGAAGCCAACCGCTGTTTGGCCTTCGCTGAAACACGCCTGAATTCACAGTGGGTCAAGGGGCGGCAATCGCCTTGAACTGCGGCGAACTAGTGTGCACTGTCTGTAGCTCATTGAACCAGATTAGCCACTCACGCTTATTCTGCCTGCACAAACAGCTATTGTTTTTGTAGCAACTCAGTTGGAATGCGCCTGGGCCAGGCAGGCGTGAAACAGCTGCGTCGCACGGCTGGGCTGGGGCGAGCGGCGGGTGATGGCCAGGAACTGGCAGTCGTAACGCAGCAGCTCTGGCGCGATGGCGCGCATGTGCCCTTCGCGCACAAAGCTTTCGGCATAGTGGTCGGGCAAAAAGCCTAGAAACTGCCCCGACAAAATCAGCGTGGCAATCGATTCCTGGTCAAACCCGGTCGCGCTGCGCGGCAGCCGCTGGAGCTGGCTCAGCTCCATATTGGGTGAGTGATAGCCCAGTCCAGCAAACCGCTGGGCACGCAAGCCGTCCCAGCTCATCGCCACCCCGGAATCTACAAACAGTGCATGGCCTTGGCCGCAAAACAGCGACATGGCTTCATCAAACAGCGGCGTGTATTGCAGCATGTCCGAGCTGCGGTGGCCGGGGATGATGCCAATGTGAAACTGCCCGTCCAGAACCCCACGCTCGATGGCAGTGAGCGTGCCCACATGCAGGTGAAGCTCCACATCCGGAGCCTGCGCGGTGAACATTGCAATAGCCTGTGCAATGTGGCAAGCCGGGTTGCTGGCCGTTTTGTCAAACACCGCCACCTGCAGTTTCCCGCCCAGGCGCTGGTGGATCTCGTCCACTCCAGTCCGAAAAGCCTCGGTCGCCGCCAGCAGCTGGGTGGTCTGGGCGTAAATGCGTTCACCTTCGGCCGTCAGCGCAAAACCGGCGCGGCCCCGGCGGCACAGGGTCAGACCCAGCCGGGTTTCCAGATCCTTGATGTGGCGGCTGACGGTGGAGGTACCTATATTGAGTTCCAACTCCGCCGCTGCCATTCCGCCACAGTCGACCAC
>CAJBMJ010000103.1 GCA_903954045.1 uncultured beta proteobacterium
CAATTCAGGAGCAGACAAAGCATGTAAATTCTGGCCTAGCAGGGCAACCGACCCTGAACTTGGCGTTTCCAGCGCCATCACCTGGCGCGCCATGGTGGACTTGCCGGAACCCGATTCGCCCACGATGCCAAAACTGCGCCCGGCCTGCACGCAAAAACTCACACCGCGCAGCGCCTGCACCACCTTGGGTGGTGAAAACAGGCCCTCCCTTGGCAGGGCATAGTGCTTGACCAGATCAGTGACTTGCAGCAGCGGTGTGTTCATGGTGCTTTGACCAGGACGCAGCGCGCGCCATGTGTGGGGCTGACTTGAACGAGCGCAGGCAACTGTGCGGAGCAGCTTTCCAGTGCCACAGGACAGCGCCCCGCAAAGGGGCAGCCCGCAGGCAGGCGATGCAATTCAGGCACCGAGCCCGCAATGGCCGGCAGACGCTTTCGGGCCACAAAAACGCCGCCATGCGATGGGAGCAGGCTGGGGCGCGACGCAAACAGGCCCTGGGTGTAGGGGTGCGCGCGGCCGGTGAAAACCTCGCGGGTGGTGCCGCTTTCAACCACCATCCCGCCATACATCACCATCATGCGTTCCACGTTTTGGGCAATCATGCCCAGGTCGTGCGAGATCAGGATCAGGCCCATGCCGCGTTCCTTGACGAGATCGCGGATCAGTTGAAGGATTTGACCTGCCACCGTCACATCGAGCGCGGTGGTGGGCTCGTCGGCAATCAGCAAGTCCGGATCGCAAGTCAGTGCCATGGCAATGGTGATGCGCTGGCGTTGCCCACCCGAGAACTGGTGCGGGTAGGCATCCATGCGCCTGGCCGCATCCGGGATGCCCACTCTGTCGAGCAGGCGCAGGGCCTGTGCACGCGCATCGGCTCTGGACAAGCCTTTGTGTAAGCGCAGTGGCTCGGCAACTTGCCTGCCAACAGAATGCAAAGGATTCAGCGCGGTCATCGGTTCCTGAAAAATCATGCCGATGCGGTCGCCCCTGATTTTTCGCAGCTCGGAATCGCTGGCACCACACAATTCCTTGCCGTCAAACAGGATGCTGCCACTGGTGTGGGCACTCTCTGGCAGAAGTCCCATCAGGGCCATGGCGGTCATGGACTTGCCGCAACCGGACTCCCCCACCAGGCCCAGGGTCTCTCCGCGCGCCAGAGAAAAACTGATGCCGCGCACTGCGTCGGCCGCTCCGGCAGGCGTTTGCAGGTGAACCCGCAGATTGGAGACTTCCAGCAAGGCCATGCTTTATCGCTTTCGGGCCAGACGGGGGTCGAGCAGGTCACGAAGACCGTCACCCAGCAGGTTAAGTCCGAGAACGGCCATGGCAATCGCCACCCCGGGATAGACCGCCAGCATGGGTGCCTGAAACAGCAGCGTTTGCGCCTCACTCAACATACGCCCCCAGGAGGGCTGCGGGGGTTGCGTGCCCAGCCCCAGGTAGGACAACGCGGCCTCGGCCAGAATGGCAAGTGCAAACTGAATGGTGGCCTGCACAATCAACACCGACAGTATGTTGGGCATAACGTGTTCCAGGGTGATGCGCCACGGCCCCTTGCCGCAGGCCCGGGCTGCCGTGATGAATTCCCGGGATTGGATTGCGTTGGCGCTGCCCCGGGTCACACGCGCAAAAATGGGAATGTTGCTGATACCGATGGCGATGATCGAATTGACCATACCCGGTCCAAACACGGCCGTCATCATGATGGCAGACAAAATGGCGGGGAAAGCAAAACTGAAGTCGGACAGACGCATGATGATCTCTTCAGTCCAGCCCCGGCGGGTCGAGGCCAGCAACCCCAGGGCCGTGCCGACGGTCAAGCCGATTCCCACCGCAATGACGCCCACCAGAATGGAATTGCGCGCTCCGACCAGCAGTAGCGAAGCCACATCGCGACCGATCGAATCGGTGCCCAGCCAATGGCCCGCGCTCGGGCCCTGAAGCTTGTTGGGCACGTCAATGTCATACGGCGACCAGGGCGTCCAGACCATAGAGAGCAGCGCGGCCAATAGCAGTAGCCCCGTGAGGACCGCGCCAACGGCGAAGCTGCGATGGGCGAAAGCAGTGCGGACTAGCGACCGCTTCATATATCGCTTGCCTTGATCCGGGGGTCGATGACCGCGTAAAGGACATCCACCACAAAGTTGACGATCACCACCATCGCGGCGAGCAGCATCACACAGTTGCGAACCACGATCAGATCGCGGTTGGAGATCGACTGAAATATCAAGCGCCCGAGTCCTGGCAGGTAAAACACGTTTTCCACCACGATGGTGCCTGCCAACAGATTGGCAAACTGCAAGCCCATGACGGTGATGACCGGGATCATGGCGTTGCGTAAAACATGGCGCCACATGGTTTCTCGCTGCGACAGGCCTTTGGCTCTGGCCGTGCGTACAAAGTCTTCACGCATCACTTCCAATACGGCAGAGCGGGTGATCCGGGACAAAATAGCCGCCTGCACCACTGCCAGCGAAAACGCAGGCAGCAGCAGTGCCTTGAAGGCCTCCCAGGGATCCTCGCTCCAGCCGGGAAATCCGCCCGCCGAAAACCACTGCAGCCAGACTGAAAAAACAAGGATCAGCAGGATGGCAAACCAGAAATTCGGAATGGCCACGCCAATCTGGGCTACTCCCATCATGCCCACATCACCCGCCTTGTTGTGGTGGGTTGCGGCAAACAGACCGGCACTGACTGCCATCACTGTTGTAATCAGCATGGCCATCAAGGCCAGCGGTACGGTGAGTGCCAAGCGCTCCAGA
>CAJBMJ010000104.1 GCA_903954045.1 uncultured beta proteobacterium
AACCTTGTCGCCACTGGTCGCCTTTCTGACCCACGCGGCCTTGGAAGCAGGTGACAACATGGCTGCCGCAGGGCAGGATGCCATTCAGCTAATGACGGTCCATTCCGCCAAGGGACTCGAGTTCGACTGCGTGTTCATCACAGGCATGGAAGAGGGCCTGTTCCCCCATGAAAACTCCATGAGTGACCATGATGGACTGGAGGAAGAGCGCCGACTCATGTATGTGGCTATCACCCGTGCCCGCAAGCGGCTGTACCTGAGCCATTCGCAAACCCGCATGCTGCACGGTCAAACGCGGTTTAACCTGAAGAGCCGATTTTTCGACGAACTGCCCGAGGGCTGTCTGAAATGGCTCACATCGAAGCGCCAGGCCATGTCCCCGGGTTTCGCAAACCCTTGGAGCTCAGGATCTGCTCCTGAATCAGTAGCGTCTCGTGCATATTTCACGGGCGCTAGCACCTCATTTGGTACTGAAATAGCACGGAAACAAGAGCCTTCTCACGGATTGAAGGTCCAGCAAAAGGTTTTTCACGCCAAGTTCGGGGAAGGAACTGTGCTCACCCTGGAAGGTTCGGGAGACGATGCGCGCGCGCAGATCAACTTCCCACGCCACGGAATCAAGTGGCTGGCGCTCAGCGTGGCCAAACTCACGCCTGTCAACTGAATTCAGGACGAAAAAAAGCGCCAGCACCTTTCAGTGCTGGCGCTGTGTTTGCTCAATTCAGCGAGCCGCTGGCGGAACTTGCAACAGACGGTTGATGTCTTTGTCGTTGGGCAGTGCGTAGTCGTATCCGCGGATGATGCGGCTGTCTTCGGTGCGCACAAACTTCAGGCTGACATAGGTGAAGTTGGCCGCGGAGGAATAGGTACCCACAAGAACGTAGTTGGCGTTGTGGACCCGTGCAATGTCTTTAATCTCGCGCGACAGCAGCAGTTCGCCGGTCTCTTCCTTGATGAAGACATCACCGCGCAGCTTCATCTCCTTGACGTTGAACCCAGCGGTTGCCATGTGCGAAGCGTACTGCTCAGACAGGGTGCGTCCCAACGGTGCAGTGCGGCGCATATCGTTGACATTCACGATGGTGGCAACCAGAACCGGCGTGTTGCCGGTGGGGCCATGGTCAAAGCCCGCCACAAGTTTGCTAATGGCGTCCTTGTTCAGGGCCACAAAGGGGTGGGCTGCGGCTTCAGCGTAAGTAGGGTCCGTGTAGGTAACTGTGTTGCTGACGCAACCCGACAGCAAGGCGACTGCAGCGACACCGATCGCGTATGTGTATTTCATGGCCCGACCACTTTCATGTTTTGGGGTGCAACGTATTGCATCAGCATGACATCTGGTTCCTCGATGTAGTACACATCGGTTTTGCGAACCAAATAACGTCCGCCGGAGGAAATGGTCGTTGTCAGAATCAGCTCGGTATGGGTAGGGCCGCCGGAATTCATACTTGAAACCGCATCGGCAACTCCGGCCAAGGCCAAGCCTCCTGCCAACTTGTCACCGTAGGGAGCCGTTCCCAGGCTGTAAGCGGCGTAGAGACCGGCAGTCACCACCGTAAAGCCCAGGGGCACAAAATGGGGGCGCGGACTGTTGTGGCGAACGACCTGAGTTTGGTAGCTGATTTCAGTGGTTTTGTCTGGCGATTGGCGAACGACCCGGTCACTCTTGACCAGTTCGGTGATCAGGAATTCCCGGAATGCCTTGTCAAACGCAGTCGGGTTGGCAGGCAGCGACACATAAAGGTCGGTAGCCGGTGTCACCACCTTGTCCAGAGACGTTGTTGTTTGGGAAACCACGTCTTTGGCCAAAAGGTGCCAGTGGCCCGCAGACCGCACCTTGGGTTGAACAGTGACAGGAAAATTCTCTGACACAGGAATCGGTGAGGAGACGCAACCGGCCAACAAGGCTGCGCCAGCGCTCAGTACCAAAAACCTCAGGGTATTAAGTGACAAGATGAATCCCCTTTTTTCACAAAAGTTACAAATGGCCTTACTTCGCAGAAAGCCACACCAAAACATTATCGACCGATATTTGACAGAAAAACAAGATAAATCAACGCCTTTGGCCGCTTTTTTGAAGTTGTTTCGGGGATGTGTTGTGACTTTGGTAACACCGGCACTGCCGCCCGATGTTTCAGGCCTCTGGCGGGACTTCTTCCTCAAAGCAGTCGGCAAAGGTGAAATACAAGGAAGTGAAAAACATGGCAGCCATCAGCATGGCAGCGGGAAACATGATCAGACCGACCACTTCCGGACTGCCCAGCAGCGCGCCAGTCATCGCCACGACCAGCCCCATTCCCAAAAACAGTCCCAGCCAAACGGCACCAAACACGGTAAATGCCCAAAAATTGCGCATGCAAGCGACCAGACTGAAGAACAGGCTTTTCGTGGGACTGACTCCGTGCCAGTGCACCAATGCCGGAGCGTGCCAAAACAGCAAGGAAAGCGGCATGTAAAGCACCATGGCGATGAGAACCGCCAGTTCAAAGTCAGAAGCCTGCAGCAATTCGGCCGACAAGGTTCCGCCCACCAGATAGAGCTTGGCAAACTTGCCGCCGTCGGCAGTGGCACTCAAGAGCAAAACCAGCATGAACCCTGCGGCATACAGGGCACCGAGCATCAGCATGGCCCGCAATTGTTGGCGCCCGGCCCTGAAGGCGCTGATCAGCACCACAGGCATCGGGAATTTGCCCGTTTCAGCTTCCCGCGTTGCAGACATCAGGCCCAGCGTTGCGCCGGGAAGCAGGGTCAGCGCCAAAACGCTGCCTAGTAATGGCACCATGCTCAGGACGGACATCAGGGCCATGAACAGAAAAAACAGCCCCGCAAGCGCCATCGGCTGTTTAAAGAAAGTTCGAACACCTTGTTTGGCCCACAAAACTCCGCGGCTGGCAGGAACAATATTGAGTTTCATGTGAGGGTGAGTGGGTTGTGGAGACGTTCGCGTAATACCCGTTCAAAATGGGCAGGATCGTGGGCCTTGAGCATGGACGCTTCTCGTGGCAGGTGGAAATCCCACAACCGCGACAACCAGAAGCGCAGCGCGCCAGCCCGTGCCATGGCGGGAAGAAGTGTCCTCTCCTGGGGTTGCAAGGCTCGAATCTGGTTGTAGGCGTTCAAGAAAGCCTGGGTGCGCTTGGCGTCCGCTGCTGCGCTGGTCAGGTCAATGCACCAATCGTTGAGGCAGACCGCGATATCAAAAAGCCAGGTGTCCACCCCCGCAAAGTAAAAATCAAAGAAACCGCTCAGTACAGGCTTCTGCGCGCCACCCGCGCCAGTGTCAAACATCACGTTGTCGCGGAACAGGTCGGCATGGATAGGGCCCCGCGGCAGCGCGGTATAGGCAGACAGGGTGGCAACGTGGTTCTGGTAAGCCAATTCACTCTGAAGCAGGGCGGCTTGCTCAGGGGCAAGAAAAGGCAGGACCACGGGTACGGTTTGGTTCCACCAGGGCAGTCCCCGCAAGTTGGGCTGGGTCATGGAAAAGTCACGCCCCGCCAGGTGCATGCGGGCCAGCATCTCGCCCACGGCAGCGCAGTGCACTTCGGTGGGTGCCAGCTCGCTCTTGCCAACCAGGCGGTTGACCACGGCGGCGGGTTTGCCATTGAGTTGATGCAATACGTCGCCATCCCGGTCGGCGGCCGGGTCTGGCACTGGAATGCCATGCACCGCCAGGTGCTTCATCAAGCGCAAATAGAAGGGCAACTGCTCTTTGGTTAAACGCTCAAATAGCGTCAGGACAAAGGCTGCCTGGTCGGTAGTGACAAAGTAGTTGGTGTTCTCAATGCCACCCGAGCAGCCCTCCATGGACTGGAGTGTGCCGAGCTTGAGGGAGAGTAAAAAAGTGCTGGCCTCATCGAACGAGACCTCTGTGTAAACCGCCATGTCCGAATTGTAGGGCCCGGCCAAGTTACTGCCGGGGCAGGCAAAATGCCTGTATGAGCGAAAACAAACCCACCCTGCTGCTGGTCGATGGCTCCAGCTATCTCTACCGCGCCTTCCACGCCATGCCCGATCTGAGAGGACCGCAGGGCGAAGCTACAGGCGCCATACGCGGCATGATCAACATGATGCAGAGCTTGCGCAAAGAGGTGCCTGCCGACTTTGTAGCCTGTGTATTCGATGCCAAAGGCCCCACCTTTCGCGACGCGATCTATCCCAAGTACAAGGCCCAGCGTGCGCCCATGCCGGATGACCTGCGCTCTCAGATAGCGCCGATTCATGAAGTGGTCAGCCTGATGGGTTGGAAGGTGCTCGATGTTCCTGGCGTGGAGGCCGACGATGTGATCGGAACGCTGGCTGTGACCGCCGCAGGGCAGGGCTTTGAAGTGGTGATCAGCAGCGGCGACAAAGATTTGGCACAGCTGGTCAACGAGCGCATCACCATTATTGACACCATGAACGGCAAGCGACGTGACTTGGCAGGGGTGGAAGCTGAATTTGGCGTGCCTGCCCGGCTGATGCTGGATTACCAGACCCTGGTGGGTGACACGGTGGACAACGTGCCCGGCGTCGAGAAGGTCGGCCCCAAGACCGCGGTGAAATGGTTGCAGGAGTACGGTTCATTGCAAGGCGTGGTGGACAACGCCCAGAACATCAAGGGCGTGGTGGGCGAGAACCTGCGCAAGGCGCTGGACTGGCTGCCTACCGGGCGAACCCTGCTGACCATCAAGACCGACTGCGACTTACAGGGTTGGTTGCCAGATCTTCCTGCTATGAATTCAGTAGCTGTTGGTGCAGAGAATACGGGCGGATTGGCTCATTTTTATGAGAAATATGGATTCAAGGGATTGGCCAAGGCTTTGGGCGCAGCCGCTGGTTCGCCGGCCGCCGCAAGCCCCAAAAAAGCCAACCCCAGCCCGGGTCTCTTTGATGAGCCAGAAGAGCCGACCACGGTGCAAATTTCCACAGTCAGCACCCTGAACTATGACACCGTGCTGACCTGGGAGGCGCTGGAGGGCTGGCTGGTGAAGCTCGAATCGGCGCCCCTGGTGGCGCTGGATACCGAAACGACCGATCTGGACGAGATGCTGGCGCAGATTGTGGGCATCAGCGTCAGTGTGGAACCCGGCGCTGCGGCCTACATTCCCTTGGCGCACCGCTACCCCGACGCGCCTGATCAGCTGGACCGCGATATGGTGCTGGCCCGCCTTAAGCCCTGGCTGGAGAACCCCAAGGCCTTGAAGCTGGGGCAACATGTGAAGTACGACCGGCATGTATTTGCCAATCACGGGATCGAGGTGCAGGGCTATGCGCACGACACCATGCTGCAAAGCTATGTGCTGGAAGTGCACAAACCGCATGGGCTGGCCAGCCTGGCTGAACGCCATGTGGGTCGCAAGGGCCTCAGCTTTGAGGACTTGTGCGGCAAGGGCGTGAACCAGATCTGCTTTGACCAGGTAGAAGTATCCAAAGCTGCGCAATACGCCTGTGAAGACTCGGACATGACGCTGGATGTGCACTTGGCGCTTTGGCCGCAAATCCAGACCAACGGCCCACTCCAGTTCATTTACGAACTGGAAATCGCCAGCAGCGAAGCGCTTTACCGCATTGAGCGCAATGGCGTGCTCATTAACGCCCCCACGCTGGCCACCCAAAGCCATGAACTCGGCCAGCGCATCCTGCAGCTGGAAACTGAGGCCTATGCCATTGCCGGGCAGCCATTTAATTTGTCCAGCCCCAAGCAGTTGGGCGAAATCTTCTTTGACAAACTCGGCATGCCGGTGGTCAAAAAAACGGCAACCGGTGCGCGCAGCACGGATGAAGAAGTTTTAGAAAAATTGGCCGAGGATTACCCCCTTCCTGCCAAGTTGCTGGAGCACCGCAGCCTCTCCAAGCTCAAAGGTACTTACACCGACAAGCTGGCCCAGTTGGCGCTGCCGCGTACTGGGCGGGTGCATACCCACTACGCGCAGGCCGTAGCCGTCACCGGGCGGCTCTCCAGCAACGACCCCAACCTGCAGAATATTCCGATTCGCACCGCCGAGGGTCGCCGTGTGCGTGAGGCCTTTGTGGCCCCTGAAGGCAGCGTCATTGCCAGTGCCGATTACAGCCAGATCGAGCTGCGCATCATGGCCCACATCAGTGACGATGCCGCATTGTTGCGGGCCTTCCACGAAGGGCTGGACGTGCACCGGGCAACGGCGGCCGAAGTGTTTGGTGTGCCGGTCGATCAGGTGAGCAGCGAGCAGCGTCGTTACGCCAAGGTCATCAATTTCGGGCTGATCTATGGCATGAGCGCCTTTGGGCTGGCACGCAACCTTGGCATCGACAACACCGCAGCCAAAAATTACATCAACCGTTACTTTGAACGCTACCCAGGGGTCAAAGACTATATGGACCGCACCCGCCTGGAGGCCAAAAGCAAGGGCTATGTGCAAACCGTGTTTGGGCGGCGTCTGTATCTGCCGGAAATCAACTCTGCCAACGGACCGCGGCGCGCAGGCGCGGAGCGCGCCGCCATCAACGCGCCCATGCAGGGCACAGCGGCGGACCTCATCAAGCTCAGCATGGTGAAAGTGCAGCAGGTACTTGATGCCGAGCAGCGGGCTACCAAGATGATCATGCAGGTGCACGACGAACTGGTGTTTGAAGTACCTGAGAGCGAAGTGGATTGGCTGAAGGTCGAAATTCCCCGCCTGATGGCTGCCGTGGCTGAACTCAAGGTGCCTTTGCTTGCCGAGGTGGGGGTGGGGCCCAACTGGGACAAGGCGCATTGACGGGAACCCCGAAAGGGCTGTCTTTGCCGCAGGGGTCACTTGGGCAAACTGGTCAAAGCCGGTGAAGACCACGCCGTTGGACTTTTTTGTCTACACTGCGACGCTTGAGTTTCAATTTAGACAACGGAGACAACGATGCAAAAAGACCTTCAATCCCAATTTGACGCGCTGCTACCCGCTGGAGTGAGCACTGAAAAGGGTGCCACCCGCCGCACTGCTCTTAAAGCGGCCCTGGGAGTGGGTTATGCCGCGACCGCCATGCCCATCATGGCTCAGACCGCCATTAAAACGCCTTCGGAGGGACTGTCTACCGGAGAAGGCATTTACGATGTGGATGGCTTCACGGTGCCGTTTTTTTACGCCATGCCCGAGGGCAAAAAGAATCTGCCGGTGATTCTGGTCATTCAGGAGATCTTTGGCGTGCACGAGTACATCGCAGATACCTGCCGCCGCTTTGCCAAAGCGGGCTATTTGGCGATTGCTCCCGAGCTCTATGCCCGCCAGGGTGATCCAAGCAAATACGGCGAAATGGCAAAACTCATGAGCGAAGTGGTTTCCAAGGTGCCTGACGCGCAAGTGATGGGTGACCTCGACGGCGCGGTCAAGTGGGCGGGCGAGAATGGCGGCAATCTGAAAAAAGTGGGCATTACCGGCTTTTGCTGGGGTGGGCGCATCACCTGGCTCTATGCAGAGCACAGCAAAAACGTCAAGGCGGGCGTCGCCTGGTACGGGCGCCTGGTGGGCGCTTCGTCGGCCCTGACCCCCAAGCATCCCGTGCAACTGGCAGCAACGCTCAAGGCCCCGGTGCTGGGGCTGTACGGTGGGCAGGATGGCGGTATTCCGCTGACGACCGTCAATGAAATGAAGGATGCTTTGGCCGCTGCCAAGGGCAATGCAGCAGCCAAAGCCTCGGAATTTGTGGTGTTCCCGCAGGCGCCCCATGCCTTCCACGCAGATTACCGCCCCAGCTACCGCAAAGAGGCGGCGCAAGAGGGCTTCAAATTGGCGCTGGAGTGGTTCAAGGCCAAGGGCGTTGCCTGATTCCCTGACGTCGGTGTTCGCCAAGAGGGCCGCCGCAAGGCGGCTTTTGCGTTGTGGGGCACAATCGGGGCATGGAATCCATGAATAAAATCGGGTCTTTGCGCCCGTATCTATTGCGTAAGCAGCTATGACATTGATAGCAATTTTGCTGGGCACCCTGGGCGCCGGTATTGGCAGCGTTTGGCTGGCCGCGGCCCTGAGTTTCGGTGCTCTGGCCCGTTACACGCAGCACATGCTCAGTTTGGCCGCGGGCGCACTCATGGCGACCGCGTTTATGCATTTGCTGCCCGAGGCTTTTGAGAGCCAGGCCGGGGCACATGACCTGTTCATGACCTTGCTCATCGGCGTCGTGTTTTTCTTTTTGCTGGACAAAGCGGAGCTCTGGCACCACGGGCATGAGCACCACCACGGACATGAACACCACCATGGCGAAGCGCATGTTCACGAGACCCCACGCATGGCGGGCTCCTGGGCTGTGCTCACAGGCGACAGCGTGCACTGCTTTGGCGATGGCGTGTTGATTGCATCCGCATTCATGGCAGATATGCGTCTGGGGGCTATCGCTTCGATTGCGGTGCTTGCCCACGAAGTACCGCACCACATGGGCGACCTGATGGTGCTGCGTGCAGGTTCAGGCAACCGACGTGCAGCCCTGGTGAAGGTATCGCTGGCAGGTGCTGTCACTGCCCTTGGCGGGTTGATCGGTTACTGGCTGGTGGAGCAGTTGCAGGATTACCTGCCCTACTTCCTGGTGGTGGCTTCCAGCAGTTTTATTTATGTAGCGCTGGCTGATCTGATTCCCCAACTGCAAAAGCATCTCACTGCACGCCAGACTGCGGCGCAAGTGGCCTGGCTGATGGCCGGTATAGCGCTGGTAACGATGGTGAGTGGCTTGGCTCACAGTGGACACTGAATTCGGCGTTGGGCTGGTGAAGCAAACTACACCGAGCTTTTAAGCACTTTTGCCAAGTCTTGTGCGGCCAACCCGATAGCCTCTACCAGAGCGCCTTGTAGCGGGTGCGCTGGCGCCACTTGCGGTAGCAGCAAGCCCACCTGAAAAGGTATCGAAAGGCCTAGCGGGCGCACCACCAGATCTGCACCAGCCGACTCGAGCGCGGTGAGCGGGTTGACGATGGCCACCCCCAACCCCTGGCGCACCATTGCGCACACCGAAACTGCACTGCTGGTTTCCAATAGCATCTGGCGCCGTACCTGGGCTTGGGCAAACATCTGGTCTATTGCATGGCGATACGGGTCTCCGGCGGCCAGGCTGATAAAACGTTCATCGGAAAAATCCTGGGCATTCAAGACCTTTTTCTTGCACAGACGATGTCCGTGGGGCAGCACAGCCACTTCGTTGACCTTGAGCAGTAGGCGCAATATGGTTCCCACTGGCGCTTCGGCCACCTCACTCAAGCCTGCATCAAAGCGTTGTTCACTCAAGGCTTGCTCCAGCCACGGTGACTCGAGCGGGTGCACGCTGACCGCCAGTTGGGGCTGGAGTTTTGCCAGATGAACCAGCGCACGTGGCACCAATGCATGTGCCAGTGCGGGCAGACAAGCCAAGCGTAGCCGGGTTGTACTTTGCATTCGCAACTCTTGCGCGCGCGCAGCGATGTGCTCCAGCCCCACAAAGGAGCGTTCCACCTCTTGCATCAATTCCATGGCTCGTACCGTGGGTCGCAAACGGCCACGCACCCGGTCGAACAAGCCAAAGCCCAACAGTTGTTCCAAGCGCGCCAGTTCTCGGCTGAGTGTGGGTTGGCTGGAGAAGCTAACTTCCGCCGCACGGCTGAGATTGCCGTGCAACATGATTGCCCTGAACATCCCCAATTGGCGGTGGGTGATCTGGGGAGGCTCGAATGAAGCAGGTCGCTTGGTCATTCTTAAACTATATCCAATTCAAATAGATTTCGAATAAATCGGCATTGATTGAATCCATGAAGGCGGGCATCATCGCGGTCATGAACCCTTTTTCTCCCTCCACCCTGGCCAGTTTGGCCCAGCAGTTTGGAACCCCCTTGTGGGTCTATGACGCTGCCACCATCGAGCGCCAGATTCGCTCCTTGAGCCCTTTCGACGTAGTACGCTTCGCCCAAAAAGCCAATTCCAATACCCATATCCTGCGCTTCATGAAAAGCCTGGGCGTGGCGGTGGATGCTGTGTCCCTGGGCGAGGTCGAGCGCGCTCTGGCAGCTGGCTACCAGCCTGGTATGCACAACGGCCATGCAGAAATTGTTTTCACTGCCGATCTGTTGGACCGAACCACCTTGCCGCGCCTGGTGGAACTGGGCATTCCGGTGAACTGCGGTTCGCTCGATATGCTCGACCAGATCGGTTCAGCCAAACCCGGCCATCCGGTGTGGTTGCGCATCAACCCCGGTTTCGGACACGGCCACAGCAACAAGACCAACACCGGCGGTGAACACAGCAAGCACGGCATCTGGCACACCGAGCTGCAAGCAGCCTTGGCCAAAGTACGCTCCAACGGTTTGAAACTGCAGGGCCTGCACATGCACATTGGCTCCGGGGTGGATTACTCGCACTTGCAAGAAGTCTGCGGCGCCATGGTCTCCCTGGTAGAAACCGTCAAGGCGCAGGGCATGGATTTGCAGGCCATTTCTGCCGGCGGAGGCTTGTCCATTCCCTACCGGGCTGGTGAGCCCACGATCGACACGGCGCATTACTATGCCTTGTGGGATGCGGCGCGCAACACGGTTGCTGAACTACTGGGCCATACGGTCACGCTGGAGCTGGAGCCGGGCCGCTATCTGGTTGCCGAATCGGGTGTGCTGGTAAGCGAGGTGCGTGCCGTCAAGCACCAGGGCAGCGCGCATTTTGTGCTGGTGGACGCGGGCTTTAACGAGCTGATGCGCCCCTCCATGTATGGCAGCCACCACGGCATGGAGTTCATTCACGCCGATGGCACTGCCGTGGCGGGAGTTGCCAAGCCCACGGTGGTGGCAGGCCCCCTGTGCGAGTCGGGCGACGTGTTCACGCAAGGCGAGGGCGGTGTTGTGTTGCAGCGTGATTTGCCGCAGGCGCAGGTGGGTGATTTGCTGGTGCTGCACGACACGGGCGCTTACGGGGCTTCCATGTCTTCCAACTACAACACCCGTCCGCTAATTCCTGAGGTGCTGATCGAGAATGGCCAGCCCCGCTTGATTCGACGCAAGCAGACCGTGGCCGAGCTGATTGCGCTGGAGTCCGTCTAACCTTGCGCTATCGGGAGGCTGGTGTCAGAGCACCACTCGCTCCAGCTGCCTGCAAACAGCGCTGTGCGGCCTAAGCCAGCGATTTCCATTCCCAGAATATTGGGCACGGCACTGACGCCGCTGCCGCAGTGGTGCACTACCGTGGCTGGGTCGCGGTTGCCCAGCAATGCCAGAAACTCGGCACGCAGCTGCTCCGCCGGTTTGAATTTGCCGTCCGCCCCCAGGTTCAGCGCAAAGGGGCGGTTGAGCGCTCCGGGGATATGGCCTGCCACCGGGTCGAGCGGCTCCACTTCACCTCGGAAGCGAGGCGTGGCACGGGCATCGATCAGCGTCTGCTCCGGTCGGCCTAACTTGTTTGCTACAGTTTCCATAGTGGCTAACGTAGTCTCTTCCGGCGCTAGCACGTAATTTGATGCTGATTTTGGTGCCTCCATGCCGCTGGAAACGGACCCTCCGGCCGCCTGCCAAGCCTGCAAACCTCCGTCGAGCACTGCTACCTTGTCATGACCAGCCCACTTGAGCATCCACCACAGGCGGCCACAGTAGTTGGCACCCTGGCGGTCATACACCACGGCTTGCATGGCGTTATTGAATCCAACGCTTCCAAGCCACTGGGCGAATTTTTCCCGAGACGGCAAAGGGTGGCGCCCACCGGAGGCCGCGCCTGTTGTAGCCCGGTCGCCTTTGGCGCTGAGCGCCGTATCCAGGTGAGCATAGACGGCGCCGGGGATATGGGCTTGCTGGTATTGGGCCAGGCCAGCGTCCGATTGGGTCAGGTCAAAGCTGCAATCAAACACCATGCAAGGTGCTTGGCTCGCGAGAAGGGTTTGCAAATCTTGGGCCGAGATCAGGGTGGTGTAGGGCATGGTGTCTTTGAGAAGAGTGGTTTGTGGATTATCCGATTTCGCTGCCCTGCGTCGTGGGGACGCCGAAAGCGACGCCAGGTCGTCCTTTTCACCAAGGACAATGACTCCGGTCACCTCAGCGGGGATCGAAGGGATTGCATGCCGCGATGTTTG
>CAJBMJ010000105.1 GCA_903954045.1 uncultured beta proteobacterium
ATGACCAGCGTACCCGGCATCTTTGCCGCAGGCGACGTGCAGGACCACATCTATCGCCAGGCCATCACCAGTGCCGGCACGGGTTGCATGGCGGCGCTGGATGCCCAGCGTTTTCTGGAACAGGGCTGAAGCCGCTATAATTCGTCTCGTTTCCGGTCTTGCTCACGCCCAGTCCATGCCGGGCTTGGGGTGACCGGAAAATCTCTTTACCGCCATGCAGCAGTGTGGCGAGGTGCGGCGAAAGCTGTTAATTTATCTCTGGAGTGTCCAAATGGCACGCGTATGTGAAGTCACGGGCAAAGGCCCGATGGTCGGGAACAAGGTTTCCCACGCCAACAACAAAACCAAGCGCCGGTTCCTGCCGAACCTGCAATACCGCCGTTTCTGGGTCGAGTCTGAAAGTCGCTGGGTGCGTCTGCGGATTTCCAACGCAGGACTGCGTTTGATCGACAAGAACGGCATCGACTCCGTGCTCGCAGATTTGCGTTCACGTGGTCAAGCATAAGGAACACCATCATGGCAACCAAAGGCGCACGCGAAAAAATCAAGCTTGAATCCACTGCTGGAACCGGTCACTTCTACACCACCAGCAAGAACAAGAAGACCATGCCCGAGAAAATGTTGATCAAGAAATTTGATCCCAAAGCTCGCAAGCACGTCGATTACAAAGAAATGAAACTGAAGTAATTCAGGACTTGCATGAAAAACCCGGCCACGCAGCCGGGTTTTTGTTCGTCAGGGGTTGAGCTCGCGGTATGTGATTGAACTGATGGGAGTGACCGCTGGGACAGTGGTGCCATCTACCGTCTCATACCAGCGGTGATCAGTCAAGCGCCCAATGAAGCGATCGTCAGAACACTCATGCGCCGCCCTCTTGCAGGGTACGACCGTTCAGTGGTTGTACCGGCCGGGCGTTCATGGGATAGAGTTTCTTGAATGCGGCGATTTGCTCCTTTGATATTTGAACTGGCTCTTTCAGAACGTGCCACTGAACCTCTTCACTGCATGGCGGCGTGGTTAGTGACCCTTCAAAAGCCCAATAAGCACGCTTGGTCGGCAGCAGGTTGCTCACATTCATGCCACCTGCCAAGTCGGCTTTGCCGTCCTCTTGGGCGGGCATGGCAGCAAACACTTTTTCAAGCACCCCGTTCCTTTGCCCTTCCTTGAAAAGTACAGCGACGACGGCTAGCTTTCCCGCGTCGCTCTTGTGCACGAGGTGCGCAACCAGCGGATAAGCCTTGCCATTGACCTTTTCCTCGCTCGGAGTGTGGAAATGAAATTGCAGCAGCTTATAGCCACCAGAAGCGACCTTGACATCGCCACCGCTGGTCAAGTTCACTTGGATCGTATGCCCATTGTTGACCACCTCTGCATTGGACTGACTGTAATTGAACCCAATGGCCGGCAGGTCGCCCTTCCTGGCACCCTTGATGTCTATGGGAGACTGCTTCTTGCCAAGTTTGCAGGTAGCAAAGTCAGCCTGCATGTCGCCCCATTTTGTGGCTCCGGTCGGGCCGGCATAGCTCCAATGAGCATGTTTGCCTTCCTCGTGTTTGGCGCCTTTTTCTTCAGCAAACGCAGGGGACAGCATTACCGCTGAAAGTGCGGCAACCAAGATCAATTTTTGCACGACGACTCCAAATTGGGGGTGGATAGGGGTGGCAGACTAAGCGATTTCCAAATCCATTGCACGGTCAGGCACTTTCCAGAATAGATCCTGTCAATCGCCGCTCCGGTCGTGTCCCATGACGTGGTGTAAGTCCACAGCCCGCAACTGCCCTCGCATTAGCCTTCAACTGTTACACGCGTTGCAGCCTTCTGTTGCCATTGGCTTACCTACGAGTGAGTGCTGCTGTGTTCGTCTTTTTCCATTTCAGGCAGGTCATTGCACAACGGGCAATTTCTTCCGCGACTGACGTAGTACATTCGCGTGCCCATAAAGATGATGGTGGAAATCGCTGACCAGGTCAATGCAAACTGAACTCCGGCCAACAGTTCATGACCCTTTAGAAGTTCGACCACAGTCAACGCCGCGAGCGTGATGGCAAACACGGTCAGGGCACGCCTGGTCCAGAAGTTAGCTCTGCCAGAAACATTTTTCAACATCGAAGCCTCGTTCATGGGATTGCGATAAGAGGATAGTCTAGCCACTCCAAGTTTTCG
>CAJBMJ010000106.1 GCA_903954045.1 uncultured beta proteobacterium
GGGCGCAGTTTTGGCATCGTGGGCGAATCGGGTTCCGGCAAGTCCACCATGGCGCGCCAGGTGATGGCGCTGGAAACGCCAAGTTCAGGGTCGGTTGCCCTGCTAGGCCAGAATTTACATGCTTTGTCTGCTCCTGAATTGAGAGCGGCCAGGCGACACATCCAGATGGTTTTTCAGGACCCCTACGGGTCCCTGGATCCGCGCCAGCGGGTAGAACGCATCGTGGGCGAACCGCTGTCAGTGGACCGGTCTGTGACTGCTTCCGAACGAGCCGACCGGGTCAGGGAGAGTGTGCTTGCGGTGGGGCTGCGAGATAGCGACCTCCACAAATACCCTCACGAGTTTTCTGGCGGACAACGGCAACGCATTGCCATCGCCCGCGCTCTGATCACGCGCCCCCAATTGATCGTTGCCGATGAGCCGGTCAGTGCGCTCGATGTGTCTGTTCAGGCGCAAGTGCTCAACCTGATGATGGATTTGCAGGACCAGTTTGGCGTGACCTACCTGCTCATCAGCCACGATCTGGCCGTGGTGCAGCATGTGTGCGATGAGGTTGCCGTGATGAACAAAGGCGAGATAGTCGAAAGCGGCTCGCCCGCAGAACTTTTCAGCCGACCGCAGCACCCCTACACACAGGCCCTGGTGGCAGCCGTTCCCCATGTTGATTTCGGTTAGTTGAAAGCCTTGGTACTATCCCCTTTTTGGATCAGGAGAATCTGTTTATGAAACGTCGTGATTTCGCCCTTGGTTCCGCAGCGTTGGCTACCTTGAGTCAAATGCCTGTGGCAGCACTTGCCCAAAGTAAAAAAGACACGCTCATTCTGGGAATGACCCTGGAGCCAACAGGCCTTGACCCAACGGTCGCAGCGGCGTCTTCTATTGCTGAAGTCACGCACTACAGCATTTACGAAACACTCACCAAAATCAACTCGGACGGTTCCGTCAGCCCCCTGCTGGCCGAAAAGTGGGAGGTGTCCCCGGACCTGCGCACCTACACGTTCACCTTGCGTAAAGGGGTCAAGTTTCAGAACGGTGAGCCATTCAACGCATCCACCGTCAAGTTTGCATTTGACCGCGCTGCCGGCGAAAAGAGTACCAACAAGGACAAACGCACTTTCGCCAACCTGAGCACGCAGGTGGTGGACGACTACACGGTGGTGTTGATCAACAAGGAAGTCGATCCGGATTTTCTGTTCCTGATCGGTCAATCCACCGCCGTGATCGTGGAGCCCAAGAGTGCAGACTCCAATGCCACCAAACCGGTGGGTACCGGCCCCTACAAGCTCGATGCCTGGGCCAAAGGTTCTTCCGTCACCCTGAGCAAATGGGATGCCTACCGCAACGCCGCTGCCGTCAAACTCCGCAAGGTCACCTTCAAGTTCATCAGCGAGCCAGCGGCGCAAATTGCGTCTCTGCTGGCTGGCGATGTGGATGCATTCCCGCGCGTTACGAGCCGGGGCGTCGATCAGTTCAAGAACAATCCGAAGTTCCAGGTTCAGATGAACGGCTCGCGCGCCAAAACCATTCTGGCTATCAATAACAAAAAGAAACCGTTCGATGATGTGCGTGTCCGCCGTGCCATCGCTGCGGCCATTGACCGCAAGGCGGTGATTGACGGATCGTTCGATGGCAATGGGGCTCCCATCGGCAGCCATTACGTGCCTGGAGCGTTCGGCTATGTGGATACCACCGGCGTCAATAGCTTCAATGTCGAGAAGGCCAAAGCCTTGCTCAAGGAAGCGGGCGTAACCACACCTCTGGAAGTCAGCCTGATACTGCCCCCGCCTCCTTATGCACGCCAGGGCGGTGAGATCATCGCAGCACAGCTGGCCAAAGTGGGCATTGTTGCCAAACTGCAAAACGTGGAATGGGCGCAGTGGTTGTCGGGTGTGTACACCAACAAAAACTACGACATGACCATCATCAGCCACGTAGAGCCTTTTGACCTGGCCAATTTTGCCAAGCCCGATTACTACTGGGGCTACGATTCCAAGAAATTCAACGACCTCTTTACCAAGAGTAACAACGCACCCAAGTCTAGCGATCGTGCCAAGTTGCTGGGAGACATTCAACGTTTGCTGGCCGAGGACAGTGTCCACGGCTTCTTGTACCAGCCCCAGTGGACGACGATCTCCAACAAGGGTGTCAAGGGCCTGTGGAAAGACATGCCCGTTTTTGTGAACGACCTCGGTTCCCTGTCCTGGTCGTAATCACTGCGGGTATCTCGGCGTGCGCCCCTGCCATGATGTGCTGGGTAATCCGGTCACCCTGAGTGACCCTGCCCATCTCGTCTTGGTGGACGATTTTGTGGGTGGATTTCTGGCATGTGAATCGCGTGTGGTGAACCTGCTGCTGGGGCCAAGTGTGGACACCGCCCCACTGCCGCAAGCCTTTGCAGCTGCTTTGCATATGTTTGCCGAGTCGCCGGACGGCGTTCGAAATGCACGACCCTACATTGCGCAGGCGCTGAGCTCCCCCATAAATGCCAGCGCGCAGGAGATGCGCTTTGTCCACGCGGTGGCGGCGTGGGTCGATGGCGACCTTCCGCGTGCGATTCAACTGCACGAAGAGCAGGCCCGGGTGCACCCCCGGGATCTGGCTTCCCTGAAGCTCGGGCAATACCACTTGTTCAACCGCGGCAATGCGGCGGGTATGTTGAAGATGGCCCTGGCTTGCGAAGACGCGGCATCGGATGTGCCGCACTTTCACGGCATGCTGGCTTTTGCCTGGGAGCAATGCCATTTCCTGACTGAGGCTGAGAATGCAGCGCGTCGCGCCTTGGCGCTGAGCGCCAGGGAGCCGTGGGCGCAACATGCCATTGCCCATGTCATGCTGACCCAGGGGCGCTTGCGAGAAGGCTTGCACTTCATGCACGATGCCAGCCCTGCCTGGACCGGTCTGAACTCGTTCATGGTCACCCACAACTGGTGGCATCTGGCCGTCTTTGCCCTGGAGCTGGGGCAAACAGACGAGGTGCTGCGCCTGTACGACGAGCAGGTCTGGGGAGTCGAAAAATCCTACTCCCAGGACCAGATTGGCGCCATATCGCTGCTGGCAAGGCTGGAGCTGGCAGGCGTGGAGGTGGGCAATCGGTGGAACGACCTGCTGCCCTATCTGACGCAGCGGACCCATGACCATGTCCTGCCATTTCTGGACATGCAATACCTCTACGGTTTGGCGCGATGCGGCAGTCCCGCAGCCGATGCAATGCTGCAAAGCATTGCGCAACATGCTGAGGCAGTTGCAGCCTCGGGAGACGAGTGGCAACAGGTCTGGCAACGCGTTTGCCTTCCTGCGTGCCGGGGGCTGATGGCCCATGCCCACGGTGAATACGTGCGGGCAGTGGATCAGCTGGGTCTGGCATTACCCCGACTTGCTGAGATTGGCGGAAGCCATGCCCAGCGCGATTTGTTTGAGCTGTTTTACCTGGATTCTTTAGCCACCCGACCCACACCACCATGCAACTGATATTTCTTCCTGGCATGGCTTGTGATGCCAGCGTTTGGCGCAGGCAGCTGGCGGCTGTGCCTGCGCAATGGAATGCCGTGGTCAGCGATGTGCATTTCCGCTTTCACACGGTGGAGCAAATGGCAGCAGCCCTGCTGAACGAGTCTGCGCACACTGAACTGGTGTTGTGTGGCGCATCGATGGGCGGCATGATTGCCATGGAGGCAGCAAGGCAAAGCCCCGCGCGTGTGGCCGGTCTGGCGCTGCTGGGCACCAGCGCCCGGCCAGAAACGCCCGACATTCAGGCACTGCGCGAGGCTGCAATTGAGCTTTATGCACAGGGGCGTGCAGAAGAAGTCCTGCTGGCCAACTTGAAGTTTGCTTTTCACCCTGACGCACAGGCCAACGCCGCAATCACCAACGAATACCTGCGGGTGATTCTGGCCGCTGGAGCCGATCAACTGGTTCGGCAGAACCGCGCCGTGATCAAGCGCCCGGATGCCAGACAGCATCTGGCTCGTGTGCGTTGCCCCGCGCTGGTGATGTGGGGCGACAGTGACCAGCTCACTCCACCCGAATGCGCGAGAGAAATTGCGTCTTTGATTGCGCACTCCAAAGCGGTGGAGATCTCTCACTGTGGGCACA
>CAJBMJ010000107.1 GCA_903954045.1 uncultured beta proteobacterium
AGCTCGGCTTTGTTGATCTGCAAGCCCGCACCTGGTACTTACCCACTACCAAGAACCAACGCGATCACCTGGTCCACCTGAGCGACTTCGCCGTGCAGCAGTTCACCGAACTGGCCACCCTGCGCGAAGCCCATCGCGTCACCGGTAAGCCAGTGGCCTGGGTCTTCCCCGATAGCCGGGCCACCGGGCCGGTATGCGTCAAGTCATTTGGCAAACAACTGGCAGATCGCCAGAGCAGCGAAAGCGCGCGCCTGCAGAACAGAACCAAATCGGTGGACGCGCTGGTGCTGGAAGGTGGCCGCTGGACCGCCCACGACCTGCGCCGCACCGCGTCCACGCTAATGAGTCAACTGGGCATCTCGAACGACGTAATCAACGAATGCGAGAACCACATCAAGCAGGGCATGAGTGGTGTCTACATCCAAGACCGGCGCGAGGCGGAACAGGTCAAGGCGTTTGATGCGCTGGGCCAAAGGCTGGCCACGTTGACAGCAGCCCGCGCCTAATCACCCTTTAGTTTTTTCGCCTTCTTCACCGCCAACTGCTTGAAGTTCTCCTTGGAGATCACTGGCTTGCCAGTCTGCTTCTCAATATCCTTGCGCGTGCGCCCCGCCACTGCGCCGCCATCTTTGGCATCCTTCTTGAGCGGTGCCATGCCAACAGAATCACGGTCGCGGTGCAGCTTGGTGGTGGTCGCCTCCGCCAGCATGGTCAGGATCAGCTCGATGTCAGTCATGTGGTCGCGCAGGTTTTCACGCGCCAGCGCCTTCACCTGCTTGTACTCGTCCACCTTCAAGGCAAAGGTACCCTGCATGATTTCGTTGGTCAGGATGGCAAATTCTTGGCTACTCGCCACACCGCGCTGCTTCCATTCGTCGGTCAGGTCCTGGCGCACGGCAATACCGCGCAGACGCTTGTCGATCCACTCCTTCGGGTAACCCTTCTTTTCATAGAGTTCCTGCATCCGGCCCATGGCCAGCTCGGGGTTTTCAATCTCGTCAAGGCGTTCTTTGCCCACCTTGGCAAGCCAGCGTTTGAAGGGCTCAGCCTTCGGACTGGGAATGGACTGGATCAAACGGAAAATGCCTTGCGTATTCCAGCACTGGAGCTTTTGCCGCCCACCCGCCGTTTCAAACGCCAGAGCAAGGGGGGGGTCAATTTGTCCCCCCCCTTGGCTGTCCAGTCCCAAGTCGGGGTCACGCCTGCGCATCTTCTTCCAATAGTCCGACGGATCGGCGGCATCCGTCAGCGCGGCAATTATGTCGGTGATGACAAACCACCATTCATCCGCATGAAACGCCTTGCGTATCTGCCGCCCCTCAAACAAGGCCAGCTTTGCAGTTTCTTCTTCGCTCATAACCATTGCTCCCGTCAAGCCATGTACATTTGATTCAGCTTCGTTCAATAGAGTGTATTTCAGCACCACCCCAGGGAGAAAACATGGCCCGTCACTACAGCACCAGAGAATTTTTCCGGCAAGTTCCCAACGCGCTGCTCAAGCGCTACTTTGATGCCAAAGGCGTGCTGGCTGGCTTCAACTTTGCCGCAATGACCGAGGCCAAAATTGACTTGCTTTTCGATGCGTGGAAGGTTTTGCCAGACACCCAGCGCAACGCGATGGATGTTGAGTTTCGGGACATTTTTGAACTGGGTTGCGAGAAAGGGTTTTGTGCCATCAGGGATGAGGCGCTGTGGCACTTTGAACAAGGTACTGATCCCAACGCCTACAGCGCTTTTGTTGACCAACTATCCGCGCTGACCAATCACTTTGAACGCGCCATGGTCGCGTTCCTCGACCATGGCGCATTCTGGAAAGGTGCCACACTTTTTTACCATGCTGACACGCTGACCTATTGGCGCAAACGCAAGAATTTGGGCCACCCCGTAGCGGCGGTGGATGCGGCCAGCCTGGCGCAACTGGCTCAGTTGATCAGCAGCTATTTCCACAACACCGAGGGTCGAGGCAAGAACTGCGTGGTGGAGCCGTTTCGGCGCGGTACACGGGACTACTTCTTTGCTTACCCGGAAGACTATTCCCAGAACAGCCCCGAGTGGGATAGCACCGGGTTTGCGATTCGCCCACACAACCCAGCGTTTGAGCTGATCTTTGTTTTCTCCCAATCCGAGGGCACGCTGGACCTGAGCTGCCGTGGTTCCAAAAAAGCGACGGAACCGCTTCAGGCCATGTTCACCACGGCTATTCTCAAGCTGCCCGTGCTACCTCCTGACCCCAAAGACCAGCGCATTTACGACCTGGCACCCTTGATGCAACGCAACTTCGCATTCACCTACGACTTGGCCAGCGGCATTGATAAGGTGGCCGTCAAAAAACTGCGGTTATCAGCCCGGTTCAAAAAGGGGGAGCGCGTCAACTTGGAGGCGGACACCACCACCAACGCCAACGCCGTCTATGACCTGCTTGACCGTGTCGGCCCTTCACTACCCTTGCACCAATACAACGTGAGTCAAGTTGAGCTGGCCGTCACCATGGCCGCCCAGGGCGAAAAGCCTGCCAAGACGGTGACCGTCTCCGTTTCGTTCCCCAACTCATGCTCGCTCAAATACGATGCGCTGGATTTGAACCTGCGCAAGATGCTGAGTGATTCCGGCATCGAGCCCATGGAGCCGACAGAGCCCACCGAGCCCGATGCTGCGCAACCCGCATAACCCATGACCCCGCAAGCCGCGCTGATTGAGCTGCTAGCGCGTGTAGGCGCACAAGGCGGCGCTGTACTGGTGACAGCAGCAGAACTGGCGCAA
>CAJBMJ010000108.1 GCA_903954045.1 uncultured beta proteobacterium
CGCTCCAGATCACGCCGGGCCTTGGTGGCCCCTGCCCCATCGAAACGCGAGGGGAAACGCATCATGGCATTGCCCAAAGGGTCCACCACAAACAAGTACTGTGACGCACTGTCTGCTGTGACCCCGAGCCACTCCTGAACTGCATCTGAATTCACTCGCAACACCACGGCATCGCCCAAGGGTTGGGTCATGCTGGGTGCCAGCGGCGTGGTATCGGTAACCAGCCAGACCCAGTCCACCCGCTCTTTACCTTTACCCAGGGTTTCACGCAATTGGCGTTGCAGAAACAGGCGCTGCTGACAGTCCGGATCACAGCTGCCTGCCCCCACGCTCAACAGAAGCCATTGGCCCTTGAGAGATGACAGAGGCAATTTTTTGCCGTCCAGAGCCACCCCAGTTTGACCGCCTACGGGTCGCACCGGCGCAATCAATTCGCCAAATCCGGCCTGGCCTGCTGGGCGCACCACAAAATAAGCCAGATAGGACGCAACTACCGGCAGGGAGCACAACACCATGATGGCCAGCAATTTCCAGCGGCCACGCACGTTAGTGCCCGACATTGTGGTGTCCTGTGGGTTGGGCAGTGAATGCACTGCCAGGCCCAGGGGTTCATCAAGATGCAATTTGGTCATGAACTTTTCGAGCTGCGCACACTGGCGACCCCATAAAAAACAAGCAAGGCCAGCGCCATCCCGAACCACTGGTAAGAATAGCTCTGGTGCATACCCACCCGGTCCTCGGGCGGCGGCCATTTGCGCACCAAACCATCTGAAGCGTCACCACTGTCCTGCAATAGCACCACCGGTTGCACAGGGAAACTTTGTTCAGCGGCAAAGCGTTGCAAATCGAGTCTGCTCCAAAGGCGCGGCAGGCTTTCGGCATGCTCCGGCATCAAGAGAAATTTTTTGTTCAGGGGCACACTGGCCACACCGCTCACTTGAACTTCGCCAGCGATGTTAGCGACTTTGGGTAACACCTGCCTGCCCTGGGGCCACCCAAGCCAGCCGCGGTTGATCAGAATTCGGGTTTCGGTTCCTGCAATTTTCAGCGGTGTGACCAGGTGAACGCCAGGTTTACCGTCTTCCTGGCGGTTGTCGACAAAAAATTGGTATTGGGGTTCGTACACCCCGCGCACTGTGACAGGTGCATCCTGCAAGGTAAGCGGGTCCACCTTTGCAGCACCAATGGAATAAGGCCCCAACTTGGCGCGCTCGCTGTGCTGCGCCATCTCAAAGGCGCGGCGTTCCGCTTTGCCTGCCTGCCAATTGCCCAAATACACAAACAGGGCCAGCAGACAAGCCGTGGCCACAGTGGGTATCAGGCGGGGTTCAAAGCGCAGCTTCTGCATGGTGGGGAACTCGATTGCATAATGGGGTGAAACACTGATCACCACTTAACCATGCTGACAAAAATTTTTATCCTCGCCGTTCTGGCGCTCATACTGGCCAGCCTGTTCAGCGCCCTGTCCCTGCTGTTTCGCAAAGAGGGTCAGAAAAACCGCATGGTCCAGGCATTGACCGTGCGGGTCGCCCTGTCCATCGGACTCTTTCTTATGTTACTGGCTGGTTTTTACTTTGGCATCATTCCGCAGAAAGGCCTCAGGTAAGACCTTTTCTGCGCCCTGCCCTGGCGATTACACCCAGTAAATAAACACGAACACGATCAGCCAGACCACGTCCACGAAGTGCCAGTACCAGGCCACTGCCTCAAAGGCAAAGTGGTTGTGCTCGGAAAAGTGGCCCTTGAGACTGCGGCCCCACATGACGATCAGCATGATGGTTCCCAGCGTGACATGCAGTCCGTGGAAGCCGGTCAGAATGAAGAAGGTAGCGCCATACACACCGGCACCCAAGGTCAGGCCCAGTTCGCTGTAGGCGTGGGCGTATTCATAAGCCTGGAAGCCCATGAAGGTTGACCCCAGAATGATGGTCAATGCCAGGCCCCATACCAGTTGGCTGCGCTTGTTTTTGATCAAGCCCCAATGCGCCCAGGTCAGGGTCGCACCCGACATCAGCAACAAAAGCGTGTTCAGGGCTGGAATGCCCCAGGCTGCCATGGGGGTGAAGGCCTCACCCAAGGGACCACTGGTGGGCCATGCTCCGCTAAAGCCAGCATACGGCGTGAGGGACTGCTCGTAGCCACCGAGTTCAGGCAGGGCAATCCGACGGATGTAATACAGCACGCCAAAAAAGCAGGCGAAGAACATGACTTCCGAGAAGATGAACCAGACCATGCCAATGCGGTAAGAGCGGTCTTCCCAGGCGGTGTAGATACCACGGACGTTTTCGCTGATGACTTCACCGAACCAGCCAAAGATGACATACAGGATCAGGGCCGTGCCGAGCAACATGCTCCAGGTACCGGCCGGTACGCCGTTCAACTTGAAAATGAATCCCAGGGCCAGCAGAAAAATTCCGGCGGACAGGAAGGTGGAGTAATTGCTGGCCGCCGGGACGAAGTAATGCCCATGGGCGGGTGGCGTTGACGATTGGGACATGGTTCGTTCCTTCAGGCTAACAAGTAATCAATCAAATCCGTGCTTTCGGCGCTTCAAAAAACGTATACGAAAGCGTTACGGTTCCCAAGTCCCGGCTCATGTCGGGCTTGATGACAAAAACAACCGGCATGGTTCTTTCCTCGCCGGGCTGGAATGTCTGCTGGCTAAAGCAAAAACACTCAATTTTCTGGAAATACGAAGCCGCGACCGCAGGTGTCACGCTGGGTACTGCCTGCCCGGTAAACACTTGCGAACTATTGTTCTTGACCGTGTAGGTGGTATGCATGACCTCGCCAGGATGCACACGCATGGTGAACTGCTCGGCCTTGAACTCCAGTCCTACCCCCGGCATGGTGTGGCTCAAAAATTCCACATTGACCTTGCGGGTCCGATCTACCTGGGTGTTCTTGTCTTGCGCTACGGCTTCGGTATTGGTGCGTCCGTTGAGCCCCGTCAGACGACAGAACACATCGTACAAAGGCACCATGGCAAAGCCAAAAGCGCTTGACGCCAAAACCACCAACAGCAGGCGAATGACAAGCCGCTGGTTATTTTGCTGCAACAGGGTGGGAGTGGCTGTGATCAAAGTGGACGGTACTTAAAAACGGCAATCAGAAAAATGCCCACCGCAAAAGCGCCCAAAGCCCAGCCCAGTCGGACGCTGTTGCGCTTGCGCTGGGCCCAGATATCGGCATCCGGGCTTTGTGAAGGAACTTCGGGTGTACTCATACTTGAACGCACTGTCGTCAGCTCACTGAATAGTTGGTTGCTTTTCGAACGTGTGGTAGGGCGCTGGTGAGGGCACAGTCCACTCCAGACCTTCCGCACCTTCCCATGCTTTGGCCTGGGCTTTGTCGCCGCCACGGATGTTGGACAACACGTTGTAAATGAAGATCAGGTGGGATGCACCCAAGATGAAAGCACCCACAGTCGACAGCATGTTCCATTCGGTGAACATGAGCGGATAGTCAGGAATACGGCGGGGCATGCCTGCCAGACCCACCAGGAACTGGGGAATAAACGTCAGGTTAAAGCCAATCATTACCACCCAAAAATGGATGCGACCCCAGCGCTCATTGAGCATATGGCCGGTCCACTTCGGCAACCAGTAATACACCGCTGCCATGGCACCCATCACGGTGGTGGGGTACAGGGCGTAATGGAAGTGTGCAACCAGGAAATAGGCGTTGTGGTACTGGGGATCTGCTGCTGCGTCAGCCAGCACCAAGCCTGTCAAACCACCCCAGCCGAACAGAATCACGAAACCGATGGCAAACAGCATGGGCGTCTCAAATGTCAGCGAGCCGCGCCACAGGGTGGCGATCCAGCAGAAAAACATGACGGCCAAGGGCAGGGAAATCAGCATGGTGCTGTACATGAAATACAGCTGGCCGCCGGTGGACATGCCGCTGGTGAACATGTGGTGCGCCCAGACAATCACGGACAGCCCGCCAATGCCCCACATGGAATACACCTGCGCACGGTAGCCATAGGTCGCTTTGCGGGAGAAGGCAGACAGCACATGCGGAACCACGCCGGTGATAGGCAGAAGAAGGACATACACCTCGGGATGGCCCATGAACCAGAAAATGTGCTGCCACAACACGGGGTCACCGCCACCGGCCGCATTGAAGAAATGGGTGCCGAAGTGACGGTCCATCAGAACCATGGTGACGCCACCTGCCAGCACGGGCATGATGGTGATCAGCAAAATGGCGGTCACCAGGAAGCCATGGGCAAACAGGGGCATCTTGAACAGCGTCATGCCAGGAGCACGCATGTTCAGCACGGTCACGATAACGTTAATGGAGCCCAAAATGGATGAAACGCCCAGCATGTGCACTGAGAAAATGGCAAAGTCCATACCCCAGCCACTTTGAACCGACAAGGGTGCATACATGGTCCAACCCGTATCCACCGCGCCTGGGCCAATGCCCACCAGTCCCAGGAAAAAGGGCAACACCAGCATGACAGCCGCAGGAGGCAGAATCCAGAAACCCCAGTTGTTGAGGCGGGGCAAGGCCATGTCAGGCGCACCCAGAATCAGGGGCAGCATGTAATTGGCCAGGCCGGTGGCCACAGGCATGGCGAAGCCAAACACCATGATCAGGCCATGCAAGGTGATCAGCTGGTTGAAAAACTCAGGCTGCATGAGCTGCAAACCTGGGCGGAATAACTCAGCGCGCACGCCCAGAATCATTGCTCCACCAATCAGCAACATCGTGATACCAAATATCAGGTACATGATGCCGATGTCTTTGTGGTTAGTGGTCTGAATCCACCTCAAAAAACCGCCATAGGGGCGATGGGCGTCATGCGCATCGTGTTCACCAGCATGGGGCAAGTCGTGTGCCAGATCGTTTGCCATGGGCAACTCCTTTTATCTAGATATCTGTAAAGATGGTGTCGGGGCGGGCATCAAAGAGCGGTCTTCTTGCTCTTGAGCCAGGTGTCGAATTCAGCCTGCGGCACCACATTCACTACGATGGGCATGTAGGCGTGTTCTTTACCGCACAACTCGGAACACTGACCACGGTAAGTACCTGCGGTGTCGATCTTGGCCCAGAACTCACGCAAGAAACCTGGCACTGCGTCACGCTTGACACCAAAAGCAGGCACCCACCAACTGTGGATCACATCGTTGGATGTGGTGATAAAGCGGATTTTCTTGTTCACTGGCAGCACCAATGGGTTGTCCACTTCGAGCAGATAGTTATCACCTTTGGGTTGCTCGTTCAGAATCTGCTCACGCGGTGTGGCCAGACGGCTATAGAACTTGACGCCTTCTGCAGGGAACTCGTATTGCCAGAGCCACTGGCTGCCAGTGACCTTCACCACCAACTCGGCATCGGTCTTGGTGTCTTCGTACATCAGCACCGCGTGGTAAGCCGGGATGCCGAATACGCCATAGTCCAGGATCAGAAGCGCAACAAAGGGGGACAGGGTCCAGAGCCACTGCTTTCGATTCCTGGGGCCGGTAAAGCTGGCCGCTTTGTGCCCCACCGACTTGCGGTGTTTCCAGAACGAATACAGCATGAGCGCCAGCACACCAAAAAACAGCGTGAGCGCAATCACCATAAACAAGTTGTGCACATGCAGTGTTTCATGCGCAATGGGCGTCACGGGTTTGGGAAAGCTGTACTCATACCCCGCCCACACCGCCGCTGACCCCAGGGCCGCAAGCGCACCCAAGACCAATTTCTTCAAGCCTTGCATAAACCTATATCCTTTTTTATTCTTGCTGATCTTTGCCTTACCGCTGCCAGCCCTGCGAGTTTAGCGGATAGTGGGAGGCCCCTGAATTGGGCAAAACCCGCAACTGCCAGGGGTCTAAGGAGTCAATACCGAGCGAACGGTGGGCCACACCAGCTGCATCACTATGACCAGAGGAGCCAGGGCCCAGCACACCTCCACAGCGACCGAGCCATGAAAATTGGCAACTTCCTTGTCGCCTTTGCGGTGCTGAATCCAGGCCGAAGCCAGCATCACTGCAAACACCAGACCAAAAATGACCAGACACACCACCATCAAAAACCAGCGCAATTCCGCCTGAAAACCCATTTCTTCAACCCTTTTTTTCTTGGCGGAGCCCCAAGGCACCCCGCATTTGCTGCAAGGAAATACTACTTTGGGAGCTTACTGCCATGCGAGGCGCAGGCTTGAAGGCATGTCCGTAAATGATCTCAAATGTCAGCTTCAACCTCCCACCCTGCGCAGGATCGGGGAGTTCACGCGCCATGGCCTCTTGCAACTGCCGGTGCCAACCTCTGCCGCGCAGCCCCTGAAACCGCCCTTGCCGCACATTACGCCCCAGGCCCCGCAGTTCCTCGAGCAGACTCTGCGGAGAGGAATACGTCAGTGTGATGCGCTCCATGTCCATTACAGGCTCGGCAAACCCGGCATGCAGCAACATATCGCCCAAATCGTGCATATCGGTGAACTCATGCGTGGGCAAGGGCCATCCCTGGCCCTGGTACACCGCGCGTAACTCCCGCAAGGTGTCGGGGCCCAGACAGGAAAACATCAGGAAGCCGTCCTGGTTCACCAATTTCGCCCACTGTGCCATCAATGCAACCGGATCAGAGGACATGTGCAGCGCCATGTTGGACCACATCAGATCGACAGGGCCGGGGGGAAGACCCCAGCGAACCACCGGACCTGTCCATCGCGCCGCACTCCACCACGGGCTTGCTATTGATTTATGAGCTTCCTGCGCTTGTTCTGCTTGGGCTAGAACCATGTAACACTCGGATTTTGGATAGCGCGCGGCCAACAAAGCGTGGGCTTTGAGTCCACCGCGCAGGGGCTCCCAGTGCACCCATCTGGCAGGTTTGTGCACCATCCACTGCAGTCGCGCTTCCATCCTTCGGGCCACTTCTTCATGCAACCAAGGGGCTTCAACGGGCACAAGTTGTTCCCAGCGCTCTGCTGCAACAGGATCAACGGACGGAGGACGTTGGGCGGACATAGGTTCTGGTCAAGGAAGTGCGGGAGTATATTGGCCCGATGTTCCTTGAGTTGATTCAAAGGCTATCGGCCCAGGTCCCCAGCCAGTGCGCGGTGTGCCACACCTGGCCGTCGCGGCCGGTGTGCGAAGCCTGTGTAAGTAGCTTCGCCCAGCCTGTGCCCCGGTGCAAAACCTGTGCGATAGCGGTGCCAGAAGGAATACAGCACTGCGGCGAGTGTGTTTTGCATCCCCCAGTCCTGGACCAATGCCTGGCTGCAGTTGACTACGCCTACCCGTGGTCGCGCTTGATCACCGAATTCAAGTTCAGGGAGCACACGGCCTGGGCCAGCACCTTCGCCACGCTGATGCGCAGTGCGCCCTGGGTAGAGCCTGCACTGGAAGCCGCTGATGTGATCGTACCCATGCCTCTATTTGACTTGCGCCTTCAATCCCGCGGATACAACCAGTCGCTGGAACTGGCCCGGGCACTCGCACCCCACAAAACCGTCCACTCCTTGTTGCTACGAATTACTGACACGCCGCCACAAAGCAGCCTGTCACGCAAAGACCGGCTTCGCAACGTGCAAGATGCATTTGCCGTTGACCCGCTGAAGGCTGCCACCCTGCATGGCAAACGTGCAGTGCTGGTCGATGATGTGATGACCAGTGGCGCATCGCTGCACAGCGCAGCCAATGCCCTGCGTAGTGCAGGCGCAGCGCACATCACCGCGCTGGTTTTTGCACGGACGGCTTGACGGCTGGAGACTTGTCGGCAAGGCATTCTGGGCAGACCCCGTAAATGACACGCATGGCGGGCGACACGACCGGCACCAAGCGCCCGCTGCCTACTGCTTCATCCAACTCGCTCCACACGCCACCCAGTCGCACCCGGTTGCAGACACTGCAGCGCTTCACATGAACACCACCAAGCTCTTTTGGAGCAGAAACCATGCGCACCGGATTTGCAATCGGTTCGCTGTGCACTTCGTGGTGGAGTACCTCAACTTTCCCATCACCCAGCGGCTGCACCGTCATCTCCATAAAGCGCTTGCGGTCCGGTGCGTCGCAACGATAGGGCTTCAAAACCGGTCGATTCAGAATGCGGGCCGACATGATCATGGTGCGCACAAACATGCGGGTTTCATCGCCGTGGATGAAAGCGTCAAGCGGCTTACCAATGATCTTGGCCGCAACAATTTGTTCGCCGTCATTGCCCAGCGCAAATGCGTCCCACGCACTGTTAACCGACACAATGGTGTCGGAGGCATCTATGGTGTAACTAAGTTCAGCCATCAATATCGCTACTCAGACCGTTACAGCAGCCAGTCCACGAACATCTCTCCCGACATGGGGCGGGCGTACAAATAACCCTGGCCGCGTCCACAACCCAGACGTTGGAGTTCATCGTTCTGCTCAGCTTCTTCCACACCTTCGGCCACCACTTTCATGCCCAAATTTCCGGCCAGCGCAATGATGGTGGTCGCAATGGCACGGTCATTGGAATTGACGCCTATGCCATCGACAAAGGTTTTGTCGATCTTGAGTTCGTGAATGGGGAACTGCTTCAAATACGACAGCGAACTAAAGCCGGTTCCAAAATCATCCAGGCTGATGCGGAATCCAAAATCCACCAACTCGGCAAGCATGCGCCGAGAGCGGTTCACATCCATCAGCACGCCTTCGGTAATTTCAATGTACAGACGTTTCGGGTCAACCCTGCTCTCGCTGACGATGCGGATGATGTCGCCGACCATGTCCGACTTCAGAAAATGCCGCGCCGAAATATTGACGCTGACGCTAACCGCCGGCAAACCCGCCTGGTCCCAGATTGCGATCTGCCTGCAAGCCTCTGCCAGCACCCACTCATCAACCGCCACAATCAGGTGACTTTCTTCAGCAATCGGAATAAATACCGCCGGCGACACGACCGCGCCGCCATTGCGCCAGCGCACCAGAGCCTCTACCCCCACAACGGTATCGTTGGCAAGGTCGATCTGTGGTTGGTATTCCAGCATTAGCCCCGACTGCTCGATCGCATGGCGCAGCCCGGTTTCAATTTCCATACGCTGACTGGCCTGAGCGGCCAACTCGGACGTAAAAAACTGAAATGAATTTTTGCCCTGCTCCTTGGCGCGGTACATGGCGGCATCGGCGTTGCGCATAAGCCCGGTCGGATCGCTCACATCGTCCGGGAACATGCTGATGCCCACACTGGCACTGACAAAACACTCACGCCCGTCAATCAGAAAGCTCACACTGAGCGCTTTGATCAGGCGCTGTGCGGTCATTGCGGTTTCGTGGCGTTGTGACCCTTCCAGCAAAATCACAAACTCGTCGCCACCAAAGCGGGCTACGGTGTCAACCGAGCGCACGCACTCCAGCAGGCGTGCCGAAGCTTGCTTGAGCAAGGTGTCGCCCGCATCGTGACCCATGGTGTCATTGATGACCTTAAAGTTATCCAGATCCATGAACATCACTGCCATGTTTTCGTTCGAGCGGGTTGCCCGCGCAAGTGACTGCTTCAAACGGTCATTGAACAAGGCCCGGTTGGGCAGACCGGTCAGATCATCGTGGGTGGCCAAAAACTCGACCCGGTGCTGCGACTCACGCACCAAGGTAATGTCGCTGAACATGGCAACATAGTTCACCACCGCGCCATCATGGTCCTTCACAGTGTTGATGGACAGCCACTCCAGATACAAATCGCCGTTTTTGCGGCGGTTCCATATCTCGCCCTGCCACCAGCCATCCTCACGGATTTTTTCCCACATTTCCGCATAAAAACTGACGGGGTGTTTGCCTGAGGAAAGGAGACTCGGTGTTCTTCCCACGACGTCTTCGCGGCTATACCCGGTGACACTTGAAAAGGAGTCATTGACAGTCAGGATATTCTGTTCGATATCGGTCACCATCACGCCTTCTGCCGCCCGGTCAAAAACCCGCGCTGCAAGACGCAACTGCTCCTCGGCATGCTTGCGTTCCGTAATGTCAGTGGCCTGAAAACAGACTCCTGTGATAGCGCCGTCATCATCAAACAGCGGGAACCGCACCACCAGAAAGTGGCGATCTTCACCACCTACGCGCAGCGTCTCTTCGCGTTCAATGTACTTGCGAAGCCGCATGACTTCGAGTTCACTTTCGCGAAACAAATCGGAGACCACCGGCGAGAAAATCTGAAAGTCTGTTTTCCCCACCACCTGCCCGGGCTGAAAACCAAAACTGCGTTCAAATTTGGGGTTGGCAAACTGATAGCGACCGCTGGCATCTTTCACCGCCATCAGCGATACCGAATTGGTCATCACGGCTTGCAGGCGTTCCTGATTCTCGCGCGCACTTTTTTCGGTTTCGTACAACGTGGTGTTATCCGCAAATAGCAAGATAGCACCGCCGACCCGGTTCAACTCCCGCAGCAGCGGCGTGATGTGCAAGGAATAGTGACGTTTGCCGGCTCCAATGATCTGGCGGTCCAATGGAATCTGGCTGTCGATCACCTTCTGGATGTCGGCACTCAAATCCGGCATATTGCTGGGCATGGCCAAATGGCGAATGTCGCGCCCTACCTGCGGTGAACCGAGCTTGAACAACTGCGCTGCTGCACGGTTGTAACGCAACAGATTTTGATGCTGGTCCAGCGCAAGCATGGGGTAATCCACACTGTTTTGCACCGTTTCCAGATCAATATTGAGCTCCTGCGTCTCGGCGGTCTTGATTTGCAGCTCTTCGTTGACGGTGGCCAGCTCCTCGTTGGTGGACTGCAGTTCTTCGTTGGACGCTTCCAGTTCTTCGTTGGAAGCCTGCATCTCCTCATTGGAGGCCTGAATTTCCTCGTTCAGCGCCTGCATTTCCTCGTTGGAGGTTTCCAGCTCTTCCACCAGCGTTTGCAAGTGCTCGCGGGTGGCGGCCAGTTCGTCTTCGAGCTCGCGGTCCGTGATGGTGCCGCCCTCTTCCGCTGCGCCTTTACTGCTAGGCGAGGCAATCCACTCGATACAGACCATCAGCAATGCATCGCTTCCTGTATCGGGCAAGGGGTGCACCGAAAGGCGCACACCACGATTGGGATCAAGTGCCTTGATATGGCGCGGACGACCGTAAGCGACTAAATGTTTGACCTGTGCCTGGCGCATCAGCACCTGCATTTCGGTTTTGAACTCCC
>CAJBMJ010000109.1 GCA_903954045.1 uncultured beta proteobacterium
AAGGGATGAGTACGCCTGCAAACAGGGCGAAGGCGCTAGAAAGCACGAAAACGGCCCAATGGGGCGCAAAAAACAGCGCGACTTCGCAGGATTTCTCGTGAAATCTCACTATTTGAAAATTAGCCGGCCGCTACTCCATTTGGTGAGCGGTTATTCAGAGCATCCCTAACCGAGTTCAAGAGCGTACAGCGCTGACAGCCGACACTGTTCTCTCTCCCCTGGGGTGGTGTTGAAATACACTCTATTGCACAATGCGGGATCAAATGTACATAGCCTGTACAGGAAATTGGTTTTGCGCCATGAAGGGATCGGACGATGACTACTGCCAACAAAATTGAATCCGAGATTGCAGCCTTGCCGCCGCACTTGCAGGCAGAGGTGCTCGATTTCGTGCAGTTTGTGAAGCAGAGGCACGGTATAGCCAAGTTGACTATTGCCGAAAGCAACTTGCAGAGCGGGGGTGATTCCCCCTTCTTTCAAGCGCTCTCGGATGCGGGGTTTGTAGGCTGCATCGAAACAAACCAGCAACTTTCCGCTAACTATAAACAGCAGATTGATTTTTCAGCCAAGGTCGGCGTTCAAGCATGATTTTGGTAGACACGGGCGCCTGGTTGGCGTTAGCCGACAAAGGTGATGTTTACCACGCCCGGTGCGTTGCATTTTTTCGTAGTAACTGCGAACCACTGATGACAACTTACCCCGTGCTGGTGGAGTGCGTGCATTTGATGATCCGGCGCATTGGGGTTACCAAGACGCTGGCATGGATGGAAACGCTGGTTGCTCAGGGCGTTGGTGTGTTTGCCATGGGGGCCGACCATTTGCCGCGCCTGACCGAATTGATGCGCCAGTATGCGGATTTGCCCATGGACTTGGCGGATGCGTCTCTTGTCTTGTTGGCCGAGGAGTTTGGCGAAGGCAGGATTGTCAGCACAGACGAACGCGATTTTCACGCGTACCGGTGGAAGAACCAGCACCCGTTCAGCAATCTGCTGCTGACCCAAAGCTGAATGGGATGAATGATGAGCAAGGCTTTCACCAAAGAGTCCGATACAGACGACGAAGAACTGCAGCTTCCTTCACTTCCCGCAGGCGGCAAGAACTACATCACACCCGCTGGATACGCCCGACTCAGGGACGAACTGCTGGATTTGATAGACAACGAACGCCCCAAAATTGTGGAAGTCGTGCACTGGGCGGCGAGCAATGGCGACAGGTCCGAAAACGGCGACTATTTGTATGGCAAGAAACGGCTGCGAGAAATTGACCGCCGTATCCGCTTTCTGACCAAGCGCCTGGAAATCGCTGAAATCACTGACCCCTCACTGCATTTTGGAAATAAACAGATATTTTTTGGCGCAACGGTGACCTACGCTGACTCGCAGGGCATTGAGCGAACGATAAAGATTATGGGGATTGACGAGGCCAATAGTGCTGAAGGCGAGGTCAGCTGGGTTTCTCCCATTGCTCGTACTCTACTCAAGGCAAGAGAGGGAGACGAACTCAGGTTGGTGATGCCTGGCGGTGCGGATGACATCGAGGTGATTCACGTCACCTATCCAGAACCACCGCAACAGGGCAATTAGGCGTTGGCCTTGCTGCGGTCAGCGCGCAAGACCGAAGGCGTTCTACGCAAATTGCGCAGGCAGATTTCCAGATGGGGAACGTCTCGCACGGCAAGCAGGAAATGCAGGTCGGTGGCGTCGTGGACGGACTCCTGTCGCATATCTATGTGCATGATGTCGGCCTCCGCATTGGCCAGCGCTGAGGCAACCTTGGCCAGCACGCCCTTGCCACTGCTGACGGTGACCACTATGCCAGTTTCAAATGCCCGCACAGGTTCATCGGCCCAGTCCACGCCAATGAAGCGCTCGCTGTCCTTGAACTGGAGCTTTTGCGCTGTGGCGCAATTGTGGGC
>CAJBMJ010000110.1 GCA_903954045.1 uncultured beta proteobacterium
CACATAAACGTCAGGCGCGAATCTGGCGCGAGCATGGCGCCTGCCCAATAAAACCTCGGTTCGCCCGCCAGCGTTTCGGTAAACGATAAGGCTGGCTGCATGGCGGGGCCTTTTCGTGGTGGGACGGGTTACTGAGGGAGGTGATGATGGGTTCATGGGCAGGTTTTGGAATTGTTGTCTTGAATCCGCCAGATCCCGGAAATTTGTAAATGTTTGTAATCGTAAACACCTACAAAATGTGTGGATATTTGAACTAAATTCACCTATCTGAAAGTTATTTTAGTAGGAGAAATCAATTGTTTAATCACGTACAAAAAATCACGAAGCAAAGGCTGCTGGGACTTATTGGGAGCGCAGCGATCACACTGGTTGTTTGCCTGGCGGGCCAGGTACATGCCGATGAGAAAAAACCACGTACGCTCGCTGAACAATTGATCCACGATGTGCGCGAAGGTAAGGTAAAAGCAAATTCAGACGATGCCGGGGCTGTGCAAGAACTGATTGTGCGGCGCAATATCCCCATCACGTACCAGACCATCAACACCCTGATGCATACGCCTAACGCGTTTGGCCCCGGTGCTGCTTGCGCAACCTGCCACACGGGGAAAGACCCCGCAAAGAGCTACCGCGGTCTGGATTTGTCCACTTGCAAAGGCATGATTGAAGGTTCTACTGAAGAGCCCAAGCGGGCAATTTTTCAAGCGGGAACCGACCCCAAGCGGGATATCCTGATCCGGCGTCTGCGCAATAACCGCATGCCTCTGGGTGCTGGTTTTCACCTTCCCAGTGATACGCCCAACTACGCCGCTGTGAAAAAGTGGATTGTTGACGGCGCAAAAGACGACGAACATTTCAAAAAGAATGTCGGACCGTTGTTCAGGAAGGCGAACGCTTTTGGACCCAATACGCCCGCTTGTACTGCATGCCACATGTCGAATCAGGAACCGCCCAGCTTTCATGAACTGAACCTGAGAACGCACGCGGGCATCATGTTGGGCGCAGACTCTGTGGCCAAGGGAGTCGACAAGGCGACCAAAGTGGTTATTCCCGGTGACCTTGATGCCAGTTTCCTCTGGCAACATCTGGTTGAGGACCGCATGCCCCCAGGAATCAGCCCTGCCGAAAACCGCGATCATCCCAGCACCTCCATTTTGTCGCTGTGGATCAAGCAAGGGGCCAAGTGCGATTGACAGAGTCTGCAAGTCCGTTCACGCGCCGCCACTTGCTGGCGCTGGCTGTTGGCACAGGGTTAGGCTGGGCGCAACAAGCTCAGGGTGCGGCGTCTCGTCGAAAAGTTGTGAACGTTCGGCGCTGGGATACCGGCAATGATCTATTGGCTCCGCTAACGCAGTTGGAGGGGAAAATCCTGTTCGCAGGAAACCGGAGCCTCGGCTGCATTAACCCCGACGCATCAAAGCCGATCTGGAATGTTGAGCACGGCTTTTCTCAAGAGGCCGTCTATCGGCCACGGGGAGTAGGCGGACTTGTTGTAGCAGGTGGCTTGGCGCAGCTGGGTGCTTGGGACCTGGCGAATGGTAGAAGTAAGTGGCTTCACACAGCGATCACGCAAATTGGAGTGCCCTGGGTCACAGGAGGGCTTACCTACTTTGGTGACGGACATGAATTGATCGCGATAGAAACCCGCTCCGGTGAGCTACGGTGGCGTTTTGCAAGCGTTCCAGATACCCTGGCTTCTTACGCGCCAACGGTCAGTGCGGGTCGTGTTTTCTTCGCTTCCGGTGATGGGGTTTTAAATGCCTTGTCCGCTGACGATGGTCGCTTGCAATGGAAACTTGATCTCAGCGACGAATGGCAGTATTTGCGCCAGCTGTATGTTAGCCATAACGTTTTGATCGCTGGAAGCTACAAAGAGTTGTTGTATGGCATTTCAACTGCGAATGGCAAGGTGCTGTGGACGTTCAATGCCGGAAACTTTATCAATTCTCACCATGTCGCCGGCGATACCGCCTATTTGTGGTCGCCCACCGGATGGATTTACGCAATTGATATTCAAACGGGAGATGTGCGCTGGAGACACCAGACCACCAACTATGGACAGTCGACCAAAAACTGGGCGCCCATGATGGCCGAACTGGTGACTCAGGGCACCTATTTATATGCGCTTGATATGGGAAACGTGCTGCATGTTCTTCATAGAATCTCGGGCGATGAAGTCGCTCGCGTCGATTTTTCAGAGCCTTTGCGACCTACCGTTTTGCCACTAGAGGGGCGACAAGCTCTGGTAGCAACAGATACGGGTCACATCCAGCGGGTCCGGTGGTGACACCAAACCATCGCAGGACATTACGAAAATCCTTTTCCCTTGCGCTGTTAAGCGAAAACTCCTGCAGTCTCCTTCATGCGCGCCGACACTTCGCCCAGGTGGTGCAGGCTGTCACCAAAGGTCATTTCCATCTGCGTTAGCTTTTTGAAGTAATGGCTGACGATGTATTCGTCCGTCACTCCAATACCGCCGTGCAACTGCACTGCTTGCTGACCGACAAAACGCATGCTTTGACCTAGCTGGTACTTGGCGCGGGCCATCGCGGCGCGGCGTTCCTCGGCAGGCGCATTGAGCTTCAGGCTGGCGTAATAGCTCATGGAGCGGGCCAACTCCAACTGCATCTTCATGTCGGCCGCGCGGTGGCGCAGGGCCTGAAAACTGGAAATGGCCACACCAAACTGTTTGCGGGTGTTCATGTATTCGGCGGTGATTGCCAAGGTTTTGTCCATGACCCCCACTGCTTCAGCGCAAAGGGATGCAATGCCGATGTCCACTGCGTGTTCAAGCGCAGTTTGCCCGTCGGTAGTGAGCAGCGCTGCTGGCGCATTTTTGAAGACCACTTCCGCGGCGCGACCGCCGTCCTGGGTACCGTAGCCTTTGGCCGTCACGCCTGCAGAGGCGCGTTCCACGATAAACAGTGCCAGCTGGCTGTTGACCTTGGCTGGCACGATGTAGGCATCGGCCTGATCGCCTGCGGCCACTACATGTTTTGTAGCGTTCAGCACATAGCCGCCGGGCGCTTGCGTGGCTTTTGCTTCGCAGGTGTCAAGCTTGTAGCGGGTGCTGCGCTCCTGGTAGGCAAGAACCACCAACTTCTCGCCGCTGGCAACACCGGGCAGCCACGCAGCCTTGGTAGCGGTATCGCCATAGCCTGCGATAACGGCACCGGCAATGAGCGATTGCGCCAGGGGCTCGAGCACAATGCCGCGCCCCAGTTCTTCCATCACCACCATGCCTTCGACGGGGCCCATCCCCATGCCGCCATCGTCTTCAGGCACGTACAGACCGGTCAGGCCCAGCTCTGCGAGTTCGCCAAAAGCGGCGCGGTCAAAACCGCCCGCTTTTTCGGCGGCGCGACGACGATCAAAGCTGTAGCCCTTGTCCACCCACTTGCGCACTGCGTCACGCAGTTGTTCCTGGTCGTCAGAAAAATCGAAATCCATATCTATCTCCAATATTCAGCGTAGCTCTCAATGGACCCCCCTTTGAGAGGGGGCCAGGGGGTGCTCATGTTGTTGCGGATATCGCAGTTGTTTTGGGCTTCAGCCCAAAACAACTTGCGAGACGATGTTGCGTTGTACTTCGTTGCTGCCACCATAAATGGTGGTCTTGCGCATATTGAAGTAGGTGCTGGCCAGGGGGGCGCACAGCGCGGTGGCCTGGTCTCCCTGCCAGCCAGCCTCCATGGCCTCGCGGATCAAGGGCACGGCAAAGGGGCCAGCGGCGAGCATCATCAACTCGGCGTAACGCTGCTGTATTTCGCTGCCGCGAATTTTCAAAAGGCCCGCGATGTCCAAAGAGTTCTTGCCGGACTTTTCAGCGGCGAGTACGCGAAGCACCAGCATTTCAAGCGCAATGACGTCGACTTCCAGCTTGGCAATCTCGTCACGAAAGCGCGTGTCATCGTAAACGCCTTCAGCTTTGGAAATGCGTTTGAGTCGCTCCAGCTCGCGCTTGGCGCGGTTTACGTCCGCAATATTGGTGCGTTCGTGGCTAAGCAGGTGTTTGGCATAAGTCCAGCCCTTGTTTTCTTCACCGATCAGGTTCTCTGCGGGTACTTCTACGTTGTCGAAGAACACCTCATTTACCTCATGCCCGCCATCGAGCATGATGATCGGGCGAACGGTCACGCCAGGCGACTTCATGTCGATCAGCAGGAAGCTGATGCCGGTTTGCGGCTTGCCTTCGGTGCTGGTTCTCACCAGACAGAAGATCCACTCGCCGTACTGCCCCAGCGTTGTCCAGGTCTTTTGCCCGTTGACCAGGTATTTGTTTCCCTGACGCTCGGCCCGGGTTTTGACCGATGCCAGGTCGGAGCCCGAACCCGGCTCGCTGTAGCCCTGGCTCCACCACACAGAACCGTCGGCAATGCCAGGCAAAAATCGTTGCTGCTGCTCCGCTGTGCCAAAGGCCATGATGACCGGCGCCACCATAACCGGGCCAAATGGCACGACACGCGGTGCTCCGGCCAGGGCGCATTCTTCTTCGAACAGGTGCTTTTGCACCGAAGTCCAGCCCGGACCGCCAAACTCCTTGGGCCAGCCGTGTCCCAGCCAGCCTTTTTTTCCGAGTATTTTGGCCCAGCGTTGCATGTCGTCGCGCGTCAGGTGAAGCGCGTTGTGCACCTTATGGGAAATGTCAGCAGGCAAATTTGCGCTGACCCAGGTGCGTATGTCCTCGCGAAATTGTTGTTCTTCCGGGGTGAAAGCCAAGTCCATTCAGTCGTCTCCTGTTTACGCTTTTTTTACATCAGTCCTCGTTTTTAGCACGGTCGTTCGTTTCATTCTGTCCAGCCGGAGACAAACCCAGCTCGCCGCAGAGTTTTTCAACCGTGGCGCGCAAAGCCGCCACTTCTTGTTCCAGCTGGCTGACGCGCTCCTGCAGGGCGGCATTGCCTGGTGCGCCGGTAGTCCGATTAGCGGCGGCGTTGGCGTCCACGGGGCCACAGAGCAGGTGGGCCCAGCGCTGTTCGCGAGCTCCAGGGGCGCGTTCGAGCTTGACGACCAGGGGGCCGCCTTTATCCACGCTGCGTTCCTGCATTTCGTCCAGAAAACCTTCTACCGACGAGGTGTCGGCAAACCGGTACCAGCGCTCGGCATTGAGCCGCAGTTCGGCGGCAGTTTGTGGCCCGCGCAACATCAGAAGCCCCAGCAGGACCGCACTTTGCTCCGGAACGCCAATGCCGCGCTGGGCGTTGTGGGTGAATTTGGTGACTCGCCCCCCACTGGTTTCGTGCACCAGCCCGGCTTCGCGCAGCGCCTCGACCGCCGCACTGACTTCGGCTTCGCTAAGTTCCATCAGCGGTTCCCGGCTGGTTTTCTGGTTGCAACCGAGCATCAGGCTGTTGAGCGTAAGCGGGTAGCTGTCGGGCACCGTGCGGGCTTTTTCCATCAGGGTGGCCAGAACGCGGGCTTCGACAGGGGATAGCAAGAGGGGGGTGGTCATAATTCAGACAGTTATGAAAAACATTGTTATTTTGATCTCGGGCAGTGGCACCAATATGGCAGCCATTGTGCGCTGTGCTGCCCGTGAAGGCTGGGACACGCTGTATGGTGCCCGTGTGGCTGCGGTCATTAGCAACAAGCCCGATGCCGCAGGCCTTCAGTTTGCGCAGAAAGAGGGAATTCCAACCCAGGTGCTGGATCACCGCAGTTTTGTATCTCGCGAGGCTTTTGATGCCGCGTTGGTGGAGTTATTAGCGCCGTTTGACACACCGGAGAATCCCGTGCTGGTGGTGCTGGCGGGCTTTATGCGGATCTTGACGCCCGGCTTCGTGCAGCGTTTTGCAGGGCGGCTGGTCAATATTCACCCCTCGCTGTTGCCTGCATTTGCAGGGCTGAACACGCACCAGCGCGCCATCGATGCGGGCTGCAAAGTGGCTGGGGCCACAGTGCATCACGTTACCCCCGAACTGGACCACGGCTCCATATTGGCGCAAGCTGTGGTGCCGGTGTTGCCGCAGGACGATGCGCGCACTTTGGCGGCGCGGGTGCTCACGCAGGAGCACCTGATTTACCCCCGCGCTATTGCACAATTGCTGGTGCGGTATGCTATAAAATAGATAGCTTCTTGCGCTTATATGGCAAGGGCTAGCGGACTATTTTTTGAATTTTAGGCACTCAACTGGCTACGCACCATGCCAGCCAGGTTGGCAACCAGCAAGCCTGCCATGACCAGCATGGTCAGAATGTTGCCCATTTTGCGGTCAGCGGGACTTTTGACATAGCCCTTCCAGTACAAGGTGCGCGCCACCAGAAACAGGGCGCCCCATGCCGCAACAAGAGGCGCTGGCCAGAACTGTGCTGCCATCCACAGCAGCGGCAAAAAGACAAGCAGCCGCTCCAGGGTGTTTTGATGCACCCGGTGCAAGGTGTTGAACACCAGCGAACCCTGTACTGCCGGGGCAGTAACTTGTTCAGATTGCCGGGCTTTGGCCACCAGGGCACCAAAGAAGAGGTACTGGACCAGGGTCAGGAGGGTGGTGAGGGTCAGAAAATGCATAGAGGGCTTTCAAAAAAGAGGTTGGTTTTCGCGGCTTCATGGCATGCTGTGCGGGCTTGCCTGAACCATTGATGCGCGAACTTGAGCGCAATCGACACCGTTGCAAATTCTTTTCCACTTGTGTCGATTGCGCCATCTGTCAGGCATCAATAGGGTGAGTCAGCGCATACCGCGACGGGCTCAATTAACCCTGTAACTGGAGAACCCCATGCAATACATGCTTGCTTACTTTGAACCCATGGAAGAAATTGCCAAGAACAAAGACCCCGTTCAAGGCCCCGCGCTCATGGGCGCATGGCGGTCTTACATCGGAGCCATGGCCCAGGCCAAAGTGCTGGTCAACGGGCACGGACTGATGCCACCATCAACTGCCACACAGGTGCGCTTGCGTGATGGCAAGCGCCAGGTACAGGATGGACCGTTTGCCGATACCAAGGAGCATTTGGGTGGCTACGTGGTGATTGACGTATCTACGCTGGAAGAGGCGCTCGAGTGGGCTGCTCGCTCGCCCGCCAGCAGCGCGGGGTACACCGAGGTACGCCCTGTTTTGCCTGCGCCCCAGTGACACAGGAGGCGCAGCACGCAGCTGTGCAGGCTGCGCGAGACTCCTACAGCCGCCTGCTGGCCAGTTTGGCCTACCAGTGGCGGGACATTGCGGCGGCGGAAGACGCTCTGGCCGAGGCTTTTGCCGCTGCGCTAACCCACTGGCCGCAGACTGGCGTGCCCCGCAGCCCCGATGCCTGGTTGATCACTGCCGCCCGGCGCAATCTGCTTCAGGCAGCTCGCCATCAACGCTTGGTACTCGACCCTGCCGTGACCCTGTTGCTGGAGTCCGATGAAACGGCACCTGATGTGCCTGATATCCCTGATGAACGCCTGCGCCTGTTGCTGGTATGCGCCGATCCGGATATCGAAGCGGATATGCGTACACCGTTGATGCTGCAGGTAGTTTTGGGGCTGGATGCGCGCGCCATTGCCAGCGCCATGCTGCTCAAACCCGCCACGCTGGCGCAGCGCCTGGTTCGGGTCAAGGCCCGCATTCGCGAGGCTGGACTGCGCTTTGAATGGCCACAAGCGCATGACCTTGCGGTGCGCAGCCACGCAGTGCTAGACGCCGTGTATGCAGCCTACACATTGGGATGGCATCACACTGCGCTGGACGTGTCTACACAGGCAGAGTTGGCTTCCGAAGCGTTGTTCCTGGCGGCACTGTGTGCCAGGCTGATGCCGGACAACGCGGAAGCCCTTGGCTTGTTGGCATTGCTGCAGTTTTGCGAAGGGCGGCGTCCCGCGGCGTTTAACCCCTCTGGGGAATTTGTTCCCTTGCATCAGCAAGATGTTGCGAGCTGGAAAGTGGAAGCCATTGAAGGGGCCGAATCTGTGCTGAAGAAAGCCTTTTCGCTGGCTCAGCCTGGCCCCTACCAACTGGAAGCAGCCATTCAGTCCGCCCACTGCGAGCGTCTAAATGGCAACGTCGTACCGTGGGACAGTATTGCGCGGCTGTATGAAGAGCTATTGGCTATGGCCCCGAGCACCGGTGCCCAATTGGGCCATGCAGTAGCCGTGGCCCATAGTCGGGGTGCCAGTGCTGGTTTTGCCCAGCTCGAAGCTTTGTCCGCGGACCTGCTGGTGAGCTACCAGCCATTTTGGGTAACCAAGGCCCATTTGCTGAGCCTGATGGGCGAGCGTGAGCAAGCTCAGCAGGCTTACGCGCACGCTATCGGCCTGACAGAGCACCCCGCCATCCGCCGCTACCTGATCGCCCTGACGAACTTCAAGGCGTAATTCGCTATTTATTTAATAGCTGTTCGCGCATATTCCGCTTGAACTGGCGGCTTATCTGATTTGGAGATCAGTCGCCTAGCCGTGCAAATCGGTGCTGCACCAATCCATCAATACTTATGCTCTCCAGAAACATAGCCGCTGGGCGCACCCAAAGACCCCGATCGCCATACAAAGCACGGTAAAGCGTCATGGGTTCGCAGGTCTCGCTGTGGCGCACGGTGTCCAGCACTTCGTACTCCATGCCCTTGTAGTGGCGGTAGCGTCCGGGTGGGGTAATGATCAGTGGGGGCAGTTTCTCATCGCTCATGGGACAATCCTTGGCTATGCATCCAAAAGCTTTACTGGACGCCTGCGCCGAATTGGTCAGGCTCACCTTGAAATTTGACCACCCGGCAGACGCGATTGTGTCGCGCTTTTTCCGCGACAACCGGGGGTTGGGGCCACGCGAGCGGGCCACGCTGGCCGAGACCGTCTACACCGTGCTGCGTAAAAAGCAGTTGTTTGACCACTTGTCGCCTTCAGGAAGCGGTCCGAAAGAGCGACGCATGGCGATTCTGGGTTTCTACGGCCCGGGCGATTTCCTGCGCAGTGCCCTGAGTGACCAGGAAAAACGCTGGCTGGATCAGTGCGAACAGGTCAAGCCGCAAGACCTGATGGAGCGGCACCGCCATAACCTGCCGGAGTGGCTGGTACAGCCTCTGAAGGACCAGTTGGGTGAAGGGTTTTGGCCTTTGGCAGAGAGCCTGAATCTGGGTGCGGGTCTGGACTTGCGCGTCAACACTTTCAAAGCCAAGCGCGCAGATGTACAAAAAGAGCTTGCAGCAGCGGGCATCAAGGCAGTGCCAACGCCCTATTCGCCCTGGGGTCTGCGCATTGCCGGCAAACCCGCACTGAACAAGAACGAGGCCTTTCTGCGCGGTGAGTTCGAAGTTCAGGACGAGGGCTCCCAGCTCCTGGCGATGTTGCTAGATGCCAAACGCGGCGAGATGGTGGTGGATTTTTGCGCTGGCGCAGGAGGCAAGACCCTGGCCATAGGAGCAGCCATGCGCAGCACCGGGCGTCTGTACGCCTTTGACACGTCTGCCCATCGTTTGGACTCATTCAAGCCACGCATGGCACGCAGCGGTTTGTCAAACGTTCACCCCGCAGTCATTGCGCATGAGCGTGACGACCGCGTCAAACGTCTGTCCGGCAAGATCGATAGGGTATTGGTAGACGCTCCATGTACAGGCTTGGGCACCCTGCGCCGCAATCCTGACTTGAAATGGCGGCAGAACCTGCAGTCTGTGCAAGAGATGGCAGAAAAACAGGCGGCTATATTGCAAAGCGCTGCGCGTCTGGTGAAGTCGGGCGGGCGACTGGTCTATGCGACCTGCAGCGTGTTGCCCCAGGAAAATGAAGCGATTGCAGATGCCTTTGCCGCAACCAATCCGGACTTTGTTTCACTGCCCGCTGGGGATGTGCTGGCTGGCTTGAAGGTAGAGAATGCAGCAAGTCTTTGCTCGGGAGGCGAGAGCGGGCAGCTTTACCTGCGCCTGTGGCCGCATCTGCACCAGACCGATGGTTTTTTTGCCGCAGTCTGGCAAAAGACGTAGATGCTGCGCCTAGAATGGGTCGAATTTTCGGGGGCGCATGTCGCCCCTTTTTCACAATTGAAATTCCCTTGAATAGAAAATCAGACTATGTTGCTTCCTGATTGGGCGGTTTTGAACGCTGTGGTGGATCATCTGGCCCACGGGAGTTGGGGGCTGAGTGGGTGGCAAATCGCGTTGTTCACCTTGGCGATGACCCACATCACCATGATCAGCGTCACAATTTTCTTGCACCGGCATCAGGCGCATCGTGCGCTGGACCTGCACCCCATTGCCTCGCATTTCTTTCGGTTCTGGTTGTGGCTGACCACCGGCCAAGTCACTAAAGAGTGGGCTTCGATTCACCGCAAGCACCACGCCAAATGCGAGCAAGCCGAAGACCCGCATAGCCCCCATGTGTATGGCATCAAAACAGTGCTGTTGCAGGGTTACGAGTTGTATCGCGCAGAAGCAGTGAAGTCTGAGACGATGGCCCGCTACGGGCATGGCACACCCAATGATTGGATCGAACGTAACCTGTACACGCGGTTTTCGACGCTGGGTATTGTGTTGATGCTGGCAATCGACATTACCTTGTTTGGTGCCGCCGGATTGGCGGTATGGGCGGTGCAAATGGCCTGGACACCGGTGATGGCAGCAGGCATTGTCAATGGCGCTGCCCACTACTGGGGCTACCGCAATTTTGAAGCACCCGACGCCAGCACCAATATTTCTCCCTGGGGAATTCTGATTGCCGGTGAGGAGTTGCACAACAACCACCACACATACCCAACGTCGGCCAAGCTGTCCGTTAAGTCCTATGAGTTTGACATTGGCTGGATGTACATCTCGGCATTGCAAGCGCTGGGCTTGGCGAAAGTCAAGAAGACCCCTCCCAAGGCTGCTTTCGGCGATATTCGTCCGGTCGCAGACGAGAAGACGCTGGAGGCTCTGATTGCCAACCGCTACGAAATCATGGCCACCTACGCCAAAGGCGTGCGTCAGGCAGCCCAAGTTGAGTTTGAGGCCATGAAGGCCAGAAGCGCCGATGCCGCGGTGATCAAGGCGGCGCAGCGCTGGATGCACCGTGACCAAGAGCAGGTGCCTGCAGCGGCGGCTTCCGAGTTGCAAAAAGCCCGTGCTGCGTCGCCCGTGCTCGACAAAATGGTGATCATGCGTGAGGAGCTACGCCAAATGTGGCTCAACACCCATGTGTCGCGTGAACAATTGACGCTGGAGTTGCAGAGCTGGTGTCGTCGTGCGGAAGAAAGTGGCATTGCCGCGTTGCACGACTTTTCTTTGAAGCTCAGGGCAGCGCGGGTTTAGCCCCTATTTGCTGGTTCTGCAAAGTCCTTTTTACTCGGTCGGGAGATGGGGTA
>CAJBMJ010000111.1 GCA_903954045.1 uncultured beta proteobacterium
AGCATCTTTGGGCTTGGCTGGACGCAGCAGGTGTCGTGGATCCCATCACCTTGGTCGGCCATTCCTTGGGCGCGCTTATTGCCGCCAGCGCAACCCGACTGGCACCTGCGCGCGTATCGCGCCTTGTGCTGCTGGCGCCTGCACGCGGATACGGAAAAGCATCCGAAAAAGACCGCGAGAAAAAGTTGAGTGACCGCTTGGAAGCACTCGCCTCCCTTGGACCTCAGGGTATGGCCGAGAAGCGGGGAGCAGCCATGCTGTCTGCAGCGGCCAGCGCCGAACAGATAACGTTCATCCAAAGCATCATGTCCCAAATCAACCCCGCGGGATACACACAGGCAAGCCATCTGCTGGCAGGTGGTGATCTGGAAACCGACCTGCGCCAGCTACGCTGTCCTGTCACTGTGGCAAGCGGCCGAGCCGACACTATCACCCCGCCTGAGGCATGTCAGACAGTCGCAGAAGTAGCTCGGGTAGCTTGGACCGATTTGGGCAAAGTTGGACATGCTTGCCCGCTAGAAGCCGCCCAGTCTGTGAACTCTTTGCTGGGCGTAACCACAACAGGTAATCAGCCATGAGTGCCAATCCCGCCGACGATAAATACCTGGTTCCTGCGCTCCAGCGCGGTCTGGAACTGCTAGGCCAATTTAACCGGGAAACGCCTGAGCTCTCCGGAGCCGACCTGGCACGCAAACTCGACCTGCCCAGGGCCTCGGTTTTTCGCATTCTGCACACATTGGAGCGATCTGGTTTTGTCGAGCGGGTGGGTGATACCACTCTATACAAGCTGAGCATTGGCGTGTTGCGTTTGGGTTTTGAATACCTGGCTTCGATGGAGCTCACCGAGCACGGCAGACCTGTCATCGAGTTACTCCGTGACCAGTCTGGGTACTCGGCCCATCTTGTAGTGCGCGATGGCCGTTATGTAGTGTTCGTCAGCAAAGCCGCAGGACGCAGTGCGCAGTTTCACTCCATTCAGGTAGGCGCGCGTTTACCGGCCCATGCCACCGTGCTGGGCCGATTGCTACTGTCCGACCTGGACATGGCCGCATTGTCTTTGCTGTACCCGGACACACCGCTACCCACATACACATCCCGCACGCCCACCACGTTGCCCCAACTCAAATCACTCATCGACATTGACCGTGAGGCCGGCTACGGTATCAGCCAAGGCGGATTTGAGACCGGTATCACCACGATTGCTGCTCCGGTATTCAATGACAGCCATGAAGTTGTAGCGGCGGTGAGCATCACCGTCCCTGCGCAACAAATAGCACCAGAGCAGATTGCCGTGCTGGTCCCCCAAGTACAACAAGCCGCGAGCCAGCTCACACAACGCATCAGTCACATGCCCAGACGCGGCAGATGACCCTCTTCCATTTGAACCTGCAACTTCTATGACCACTCCTAACTCCGCCGTGCGCGTCACCGTTGGCGAACTCGCTGCCCGCTTTCTGGAACAGTGCGGCGTCAAAGCTGCGTTTGGCGTTATCTCTATCCACAACATGCCGATTCTGGATGCGTTCAATACACGCCAGAAAATTCGCTTTGTATCGGCTCGCGGTGAAGCCGGAGCCTGCAATATGGCCGACGCCTACGCACGGGTTACCGGCACCTTGGGCGTGTGTGTCACTAGCACGGGTACTGGTGCGGGCAACGCGGCAGGGGCATTGGTAGAGGCTCTCACCGCTGGCACGCCCATGTTGCACCTGACGGGTCAGATCGAGTCGCCCTTCCTGGACCGCGACCTGGGTTACATCCACGAACACCCGGCCCAACTGGCCATGCTCAAGGCCGTCGGCAAAGAGGCGTTTCGCATCCGCAACCCCGAGACCGCACTGGCCACGCTGCGCGAAGCGGTGCGCATCGCACAGACCCCGCCGTGTGGCCCGGTCAGTATTGAAATTCCGATTGACGTGCAGAAGATGCTGCTTGACCTGCCGCCCGACCTGTCCTGTGTAGCTGTGGCGCCTGTGCAGCCCAACCTCGCTGCAGTGGACGCGCTGGCCGAACGCCTGTCCAAAGCCAAACGCCCATTGCTGTGGGTCGGTGGCGGTGCACGCAATGCCACCGCCGCTGTAGCACGCCTGGTAAAGCTGGGCTTTGCGGTCGTCAGCTCGGTGCAGGGCCGCGGTATCGTGAATGAAGCCCACCCACAGACGCTGGGCTCCTACAACCTGCAAAAGCCCGCCGAGCAGTTTTACGAGACCGTGGATGCCATGCTGGCCGTGGGCACCCGCCTGCGCAGCAACGAGACGCTGAACTACAAGCTCAAGCTGCCCACGACGCGTTACCGCATCGATGCCAACCCGCTGGTCGACGGCCGGGGCTACACCAGCGAATATTTTGTACAGGGCGATGCCGAGCTGACGCTCAACGCACTGGCCGACCGCTTGGAATCTGCACAGGCCCAAGGTCGCATGCAGATCGACCCGCAGTTGGTGCAGGACGTGCAGCAGACCCGCGCCGCCGCCGCCGCACTGGTGGACAGCACGCTTGGCAAGTACGTGACCTTGAAGGACAGCATCGCCGAAGTCGCCGGACAAGACATCTGGTGGGTACGCGACATCACGCTGTCCAACAGCATGTGGGGCAACCGCGCACCGGTACTCAACCACCCGCGCGCGGGGGTGCACGCATTGGGCGGCGGTATCGGCCAGGGGCTGGCCATGGGCATTGGAGTAGCCATTGCCAACTCCACGCACACGCTAGGCCGCAAGACCCTGTCGCTGTGTGGCGATGGTGGTTTCATGCTGAACGTGGGTGAGCTGGCCTGCGCCGCGCAGGAGAAGGCCGATGTATTGTTCATCGTCATGAACGACAGCCGCTATGGCGTGATCAAAAACATCCAGGATGACATTTACGGCAGCCGCCATTGCTATGTAGAGCTGCACACGCCCAACTTCGCACAGTTCTGTGCCAGCCTGCAGGTGCCGCACATCAAACTGAGTGACCCTGCTGCCACCCATGATGCACTGAAAGAGGCGCTGGCCATCTCCGGCCCCGTCGTGCTCGAAGTGGACATGGATGCCTGGGGGCCCTTCGCCGTCAAGTTCGCGGGCCCGCCCAAGAAAAAGGACTGACCATGCAGAACGTCACATTGATCGGCTTTGGAGCCATTGGCCGCACGCTGTTTGCGCGCGTGGCGGGACAGCCTGGACTGCGCATCACCCACATCGTGGTACCCCAGGCATACATCGACGACGCACGCACCCATGCGGCCGGGGCCGCCGAAGTGTGTACCCAGGTCCCGAACGACACTGACCTCGTGGTCGAGTGCGCAGGCCACCAGGCACTGACAGAGCATGTGCTGCCAGCACTGGAGCTCGGCATTGAATGCGCGGTCCTTTCCATTGGAGCCCTGTCTGAGACCGGTCTGCCAGAGCAATTGGCCGAGGCGGCTGCATGCGGCAAGACGCAGGTGCATCTGCTGTCGGGTGCCATCGGCGGTGTGGACGCGATTGCTGCAGCCCGTATCGCGGGTCTGGACAGCGTGACCTACACCGGGCGCAAACCCCCCACAGGGTGGCGTGGTACGCCGGCAGAAGCGGTGGTCAATCTGGACACGATATCCACGCCGACCGTCATTCTGGAAGACACCGCGCGTGAAGCCGCGCGCCTGTACCCCAAGAACGCCAATGTGGCCGCCACCATATCGCTGGCTGGCTTAGGGTTGGACGCCACGCGCGTTCGGTTGATTGCAGATCCCACGGTGACCGAGAACATCCATGAGATCGATGTACGCGGCGCCTTTGGCGAGATGCAAATCACCATGCGCGGCAAACCACTGGCTGACAACCCCAAGACATCGGCACTCACCGTGCTCTCGGCATTGCGCTTTCTGCACAACCGCACCGCATCGCTCACGATTTAAGGATTCCCATGGCTGAAAAACTCCAGACCCTCATTGCCGGACAGTGGCGCCATGCCAGCGGCCCCGAATACACCACCGAATATCCGCACGATGGCAGCACCGTAGCCAGACTGCACGCTGCAACGGTCGCTGATGTGGATGAGGCCGTGCAGTGTGCTGAAAAAGCCCGTCAGCACCCCGCGTGGGCCAAACTCAAACACCATGAGCGTGCTGGCATGCTGTACCGCATTGCCAACGGCATTCGGGAGCGCAGCGAAGAACTGGCGCAGCTGCAGCGTCTGGACAATGGCAAGCCCATCAAGGAGTGCCGCGCACTGGTAGCCAGCGCAGCGAGCACATTCCAGTTTTTCGGTGCGGCAGCAGAAACCTGGGAAGACACCATCACCCCTTCGCGCGGTGACTTCCTGAGTATGAGCGTGAACGAACCCCTGGGCGTAGTAGGTGCCATTACGCCGTGGAACAGCCCGATTGCCAGCGAGGCGCAAAAGCTCGCTCCCGCGCTGGCAGCAGGTTGCGCCATGGTTTTCAAACCTGCAGAGATCACCCCGCGCATGGCCATTGAGCTGGCAAAAATCGCGCAAATGGCTGGCATACCTGACGGAATCATCAGCGTGCTTCCTGGCAAAGGCAGCATCGTAGGCGACGCACTGGTCAAACATCCGCTTATCAAACGCATCGCGTTCACCGGCGGCACCAATGTCGGCATGGGCATACAGCGTCTGGCGGCTGAAAAGCTGATGCCCACTTCGCTGGAGCTCGGGGGCAAATCGCCAACCATCGTGTGCGCCGACGCCGATCTGGACCACGCTGTCGCCGGTGTGCTCTATGGCATCTTCAGTTCGTCGGGTGAATCCTGCATTGCGGGCTCACGCGCCTTTGTGCATGAGAGCGTTTACAACGAGTTCAAGTCAAGGCTTCTCGCGGGTGTGAAGAACCTGCGCGTCGGCGACCCTTCCCGAGAAGACACCCATATGGGACCCCTCGTGAACCTGGGTCACCGCGCGAGCGTAGAGCGTTACGTGCAAATGGGCCGCGACGAAGGTGGCACTGTTCTGGCCGGTGGCGTGCGGCCCACGGGCAGCTACTTTGATGGTGGGAGCTACTACCTGCCCACCGTGTTTGAAGGACTGCCCAACAGCGCCCGCATGTGCCAGGAAGAAATTTTTGGCCCGGTGCTCGCACTCTTGCCCTGGAAGGATGAAGCCGACCTGATTGCCCAGTGCAACGACAACATGTTTGGTTTGGCCAGTGGTATCTGGAGCCGTGATTTCAAGACCGCCTGGCGCATTGGCCGCGCTTTGCAGACCGGCACGGTGTGGATCAACACCTACAAGGTGTTTTCCATTAGCACGCCGTTTAGCGGGGTGAAGATGAGCGGCTATGGGCAAGAAAAAGGGCGTCTTGGTATTCTGGAGTACACCAGCCAGAAAAGTTTTTACTGGGGTTTGAACGAATCTCCTATGCCATGGGCTTCCACATGAACCGCCGCACTGCTATAGCTTGCCTTGCGATTACTGGTCTTGCCAGTTCGGCCTGGGCCCAGACCACCAATGTTGCTGGTGCAGACAAACTGTTGGCACAGGAGCGCTTCACCATCGTTGCGCCTTTCCCTCCTGGCGGACCCGTAGACACGCTTTCACGCATACTGGCCGAAGGCCTGCAAAAGCGCTACGGTCAAAGCGCCGTGGTGGAAAACCTGGCGGGGGCAGCGGGCAATATCGGCATTGACAAGGTCAAGCGTGCCAAAGCGGATGGGCACACCCTTCTGGTGGTACCCGCTGGCAACCTGACTATCAACCCCACGCTGATGCCCAACTTCCCGTTCAGTATTGAACGCGACTTTGTGCCCATTACCATGCTGGCCAAAGCCCCCAATGTGCTGGTAGCTAGCCCTGGCGCAAAAATACAGACAACCAAAGAACTGATCGAGCAAGCCAAGGCCAAGCCCAACACACTCGCCTACGCCTCTCCAGGTGTTGGCAGCGGCCTGCACCTGGCAGGAGAACTCTTCAAGCAGCAGACCGGGGCTGATCTTCTGCATGTGCCCTACAAAGGCACGGGACCAGCCTTGAACGATGTGTTGGGCGGCACGATTCCACTCATGTTCAGTAATCTGCCCGGAACCCTGAGCCACATAAAGAGCGGCAAACTGGTAGCCATTGGTCTGACCGACAGTGCACGCAGTGCTGTTGCTCCAGAAATTCCCACACTGGCCGAGCAAGGGGTGAGCGGTGTGGTGGTGACCTCCTGGTATGGCCTACTGGCTCCGGCAGGCACATCCGCCGCCATTGCCGAGCAACTGGCCAAAGACGCAGCCGAGATACTGGCCCAACCCGCA
>CAJBMJ010000112.1 GCA_903954045.1 uncultured beta proteobacterium
GCTGGAGAGATTGGTTATGCCCCGCACCGGATCTATCGCTTCATAGGTTGGCCCTGCGCTGATCAGCACATGGTGCCCCACCAGCAATTTAGGCTGAAAGAAAGCAATGAGGTCTTGCAACAATTCCTGCGGCTCCAGCATCCGACCGTCTCCCGTTTCGCCGCAGGCCTGATCGCCCTGGCCAACGCCCAGCACGACAGTACCGTCTTCAGCCAATTGCTTCAGGTTGCGTTGTGTAGCCGGGTGAGCCCACATCTCGCGGTTCATGGCCGGTGCGAGGATCAGCGGAACGGACTCGATTGAGCGTGCCAGGCACATCAAACTCAGCAGGTCATCCGCCCGACCATGGATCAGCTTGGCCATGAAATCTGCACTGCAAGGCGCAATCAGAATGGCATCCGCCTCACGACTGAGGTTGATATGCGGCATATTGTTGCGTTCACGCGCGTCCCACTGGGAGTCATAGACCGGCCGGTTGCTCAAGGCCTGCATGGTGACCGGTGTAATGAACTGGGCCGCTGCATCGGTCATGACGACTTGAACTGTTGCGCCCTCCTTGATCAGGGCGCGGCACAATTCTGCGGCCTTGTAGCAGGCTATGCCTCCGGTGAGCCCCAGAACAATATGTTTTCCAGCGAGATCATTCATGGGAGGCAATGTAGCAGACCTCTATAATCTCCCTTTACCACCTCTCAGAACCTTGCAGTTCGCCCGCACATGACCAAATTTGTCTTCGTCACCGGCGGTGTGGTGTCTTCCCTTGGCAAGGGAATCGCCTCAGCCTCCCTCGCTGCGATTTTGGAATCGCGGGGCCTCACAGTCACCCTCATTAAGCTCGACCCGTATCTCAACGTAGACCCCGGCACCATGTCGCCCCTGCAACATGGAGAAGTTTTTGTGACAGACGATGGCGCAGAAACCGATCTGGATTTGGGACATTACGAGCGCTTCATCGAATCGCGCATGCGCAAGGCCAATAATTTCACCACCGGCCAGATCTACAAAAGCGTGTTGGACAAGGAGCGCCGTGGAGACTACCTTGGTAAGACGGTTCAGGTTATTCCGCACGTTACCAACGAAATTCAAGAGTTTGTCAAACGTGGAGCACGCATTGGCGAGCCTGATGCAGTCGATGTGGCCATTGTAGAGATTGGCGGCACGGTAGGCGATATCGAATCGCTGCCCTTCCTTGAAGCCGTGCGCCAAATGAGCCTCAAACTTGGCCCGAATAACAGCGCTTTTGTACACTTGAGCTATCTGCCGTGGATTGCAGCAGCCGGTGAACTCAAAACCAAGCCCACCCAGCACACGGCCAAGCAATTGCGTGAAATCGGAATTCAGGCCGATGCGCTTTTGTGTCGCGCAGACCGCAGGGTCCCTGATGAAGAGCGAGCAAAAATTTCCTTGTTCTCCAACGTGCCCGAATGGGGCGTTATTTCCATGTGGGATGTGGACACCATCTACAAAGTGCCCCGCATGCTGCATGAGCAGGGTCTGGATGGTCTGATCTGCGACAAATTGCGCCTGAACACACCACCTGCCAACCTCAAGCGCTGGGACGATCTGGTCTATGAGACCGAGCATCCCAAAGCCGAGGTCGCTATTGCCATGGTGGGCAAGTATGTAGACCTGTCCGACAGCTACAAATCCTTGAACGAAGCCCTGCGGCACGCAGGCATGAAAAACCACGCCAAGGTAAAGATCGAGTACATCGACTCAGAGACCATCACGCCGGAGTCTGCGGCCCAGCTCGCCAAGTACGATGCAGTGCTGGTTCCCGGCGGATTTGGCAAGCGCGGCATTGAGGGCAAGATTTGTGCGGCTCGTTTTGCCCGCGAGAACAAGGTCCCCTACCTAGGAATTTGCTTGGGCATGCAGGTGGCCACCATTGAATTTGCCCGCCATGTGGCCGGCCTCAAAGACGCAAATAGTACCGAATTTGAGCCCGATGGCCCCAACCCCGTTATCGCCCTGATCACCGAGTGGAAAGACGAAGACGGCACCATCAAGACACGGCACAAGGACTCCGACCTTGGGGGCACCATGCGCCTGGGCGCACAGAGCTCGGACGTCACCAAGAACACCCTGGCCCATCAAATTTACGGTGACGTCGTGACCGAGCGGCATCGCCACCGTTACGAGGCCAACGTCAATTACCTAGACCAGTTGCGCGAGTCCGGTCTGGTTATTTCCGCGCTGACGCAGCGTGAGCACCTGACCGAAATTGTGGAATTACCCCAAAGCGTTCATCCTTGGTTTATGGGCGTGCAGTTCCATCCCGAGTTCAAATCCACCCCCTGGAACGGTCACCCGTTGTTCAATGCTTTTGTCAAGGCCGCTCTGGACCATCAGTCGGAAGCCCGGAACCTGAAAGCGGTTGCCTGATGAAATTGTGTGGATTCGACGTTGGCCTTCAGTACCCCATCTTTCTAATCGCAGGTCCCTGCGTCATAGAGTCAGAGCAGCTGCAAATGGACACTGCAGGCACCCTGAAGGAAATCACATCAGCGCTGGGCATTCCATTCATATTCAAGAGCAGTTTCGACAAAGCCAACCGTAGCAGCGGCAGTACCTTCCGCGGTCCGGGCATGGAGCGAGGACTGGAAATCCTGGCCAAGGTCAAAAGGGAATTGAACTTGCCCGTGCTTACCGATGTGCATGACGAGTCCCAGATTGCCCAGGTAGCTGCCGTAGTGGATGTACTCCAGACTCCCGCCTTCCTGTGCCGTCAGACCGATTTCATCCGTGCCGTTGCACAGAGTGGAAAGCCCGTAAACATCAAAAAGGGGCAATTTCTGGCGCCCCATGACATGAAGAATGTCATTGACAAGGCACGGGCTGCTGCCCGCGATGCGGGTCTGAATGAAGACAGCTTCATGGCTTGCGAACGGGGTGCAAGTTTTGGCTACAACAACCTTGTAAGCGATATGCGCAGTCTGGCGATCATGCGGGAAACGGCTGCGCCCGTGGTTTTTGATGCCACACACTCAGTTCAACTGCCCGGCGGACAAGGCACCAGCAGCGGCGGGCAACGCGAAATGGTCCCCGTATTGGCGCGTGCGGCTGTGGCCGCCGGTGTGGCAGGACTCTTCATGGAAACCCACCCCGATCCATCCAAAGCGATGAGCGACGGGCCAAACGCCGTGCCACTTAAACACATGAGAGCCTTGTTGGAAACCCTGGTTGCCTTGGACAAGGTCACCAAGAGTTCGCCATTTTTAGAAAATAGCTTTAACTGATTTTTATCCTAGCCCTTTGAAAGAAAAAAGATGAGTGCAATTGTTGATATCGTAGGCCGCGAAGTACTGGATTCCCGTGGCAACCCCACCGTAGAGTGTGACGTGCTACTGGAGTCTGGCACCATGGGCCGCGCTGCTGTTCCATCGGGAGCTTCCACCGGTTCACGCGAAGCGATCGAACTGCGCGACGGTGACAAAAAGCGCTATCTGGGCAAAGGCGTTTTGAAGGCTGTAGAGCACATCAATACCGAAATTTCTGAGGCAGTTCTGGGCCTGGACGCTTCCGAGCAATCTTTCCTGGACAAAACCCTGATTGATCTGGACGGCACCGAGAACAAGAGCCGGCTGGGTGCCAACGCCATGCTGGCTGTGTCTATGGCTGTGGCCCGTGCTGCTGCAGAAGAAGCCGGTCTGCCGCTGTACCGCTACTTTGGCGGTATGGCTGCCGTGCAAATGCCAGTGCCCATGATGAATGTCATCAATGGCGGCGAGCACGCCAACAACAACCTCGACCTTCAAGAGCTGATGATCATCCCCCTGGGTGCACCCTCTTTCCGCGAAGCGCTTCGCTACGGCGCAGAAGTGTTCCACGCGCTCAAAAAAATCCTGCACGACAAGGGCATCAGCACCGCCGTGGGTGACGAAGGGGGATTTGCCCCCAACGTGGCCAACCACGAAGCCGCTATCCAGATGATTCTGGAAGCTATCGACAAGGCCGGCTATGTAGCCGGTGAACAGATCGCCCTGGGCCTGGACTGCGCGGCATCCGAGTTTTACAAGGACGGCAAGTACGAGCTTGCAGGCGAAGGCCTGAGCCTGAGCGCCCAGGAATGGACCGACATGCTGGCCACTTGGGTCGACAAGTACCCGATCATCAGCATCGAAGACGGCATGGCCGAAGGCGACTGGGATGGCTGGAAACTGCTGACCGATCGTTTGGGCAAGAAAGTACAGATCGTGGGTGACGACCTTTTCGTGACCAATACCAAGATCCTGAAAGAAGGCATCGACAAGGGCATTGCCAACTCCATCCTGATCAAGATCAACCAAATTGGCACCCTGTCTGAGACCTTCGCCGCCATCGAAATGGCCAAACGTGCTGGTTACACCGCCGTCATTAGCCATCGCTCTGGCGAAACCGAAGACTCCACCATTGCGGATATCGCGGTGGGTACCAACGCTGGCCAGATCAAAACCGGCTCGCTCAGCCGTTCAGACCGTATGGCCAAGTACAACCAGTTGCTGCGTATTGAAGAAGACCTCGGCGAAGTGGCGGTTTACCCCGGTCGCGCAGCGTTTTATAACCTCCGCTAATACAACCTGGCATCTGCTCAAGGCATTCCATGGGTACCAAATTCATCCCCGTCGCCCTGGTGGCCTTGCTGCTCGTGCTGCAAGGTCAGTTGTGGTTTGGCAGGGGAAGTGTTCCCAACGTTTCCAAATTGCAGAGTTCACTGGTCGAGCAAAAGCGTGACAATCAGTTGGCAGCGCTGGCCAACGACCGTCTCTTTGCAGAGATCAACGATCTCAAAGAAGGACTGGAGATCGTGGAGGAGCGTGCCCGTGCTGAGCTGGGCATGGTGCGTTCCAACGAAATTTATGTCCAGATTGCGAAGTAATCAGTGAATATCCGGCGTGCCTGGCACGCGTTGGTCAGCACTGGTAAAGATTTCGGCAGCATCGACAGGATCAAACCGGTATTGCACGCCGCAAAACTCGCAAGCCACTTCAATTTCGCCACGCTCTGCCAGTAGGCCTTCGGCTTCCTCCCGGCCCAAGCTCAGAATCATTTTTGCCACGCGTGCACGGCTGCAATTACAGCTGAATCGGGGGGCCATATCACCTGTTTGGGGCTCAAAGCGGGTGATCTGCTCTTCCCAAAAAAGGCGACGCAAAATAGTGTCCACATCGAGCGCCAAAAGCTCCTCGCGTTTCAAACTGCCAGCCAGTGTCGCAATGCGGTTGTAGTGCTCGCTCAGCCCAATCAAGTCTTCGTTCTCCCTGGAAACCAAACTTCCCTCCAGATTGCCCGTTCCCTCCAGGGGAAGGCGCTGAACCAGTAAGCCAGCTGCCACAGACTCATTGGCTGCCAACACCAAAGTGGTATCGAGTTGCTCACTCTGGAGCATGTAGTGCTCCAGCACAGCACTGAGCTTTTCGATGGGTCGTCCGTTGTCATCAAACAAGGGGACCACGCCTTGGTAAGGCTGCTGGCCGGGAAACTTGGTCTTGGGGTCCAACGTGATTGCACATTTACCTTGGTTTGACGCATTGACCATCTGACTCAAAGTCGCACTTTCTGCCACGCTACCGGTCACGGTCGCAGTTGCGCGTAAGGACAAATCTGGTAGCACCTCCACCACAGCCACTTTCACCGGTCCGTCACCGAATATCTGCAGTACCAATGCACCGTCAAACTTGATGTTGGACTGCATAAGCGTCGCCGCTGCGGTCATTTCACCCAGCATCTCGCGAACTGGCTTGGCATACGCCCCGGTCTCGGAATTGGAAGCACGTCTTTGGAGGATTTCAACCCAGGCATCGGTCAGGCGCACCAGCACGCCGCGCACTGGAAGTCCATCGAAAATAAATTTATGCAGTTCGGACACTGATGTTCCTCATCCGATTTTCTTCAGACCAGCCTTGAATCGGCGGGCGTTTTCAATGTAGTGCAGCGCACTCAGTTCCAGCCCCTGCTGTTGCTGGGCCGTAAGTTCACGCACAACCTTGGCGGGGCTGCCCATGATCATGGAGCCATCGGGGAACTCCTTGCCCTCCGTGACCAAAGAACCAGCACCCACAATGCAGCCTTTGCCGATCCGTGCGCCGTTGAGAACCACAGCCCCAATTCCTATCAGGGACCCATCACCAATGGTGCAACCGTGCAGCATGACCTGGTGCCCCACTGTCACGTTCTTTCCCACCGTCAGTGGCTTGCCAATGTCCGCATGGAGCACGCTGCCGTCCTGGATGTTAGACCCACTGCCAATGCAAATGACCTCGGTATCCCCGCGAATCACGGTACCAAACCACACACTGGAATCCTCTCCCAGTTCCACATTGCCCATGACCTGTGCACTGTCTGCCACCCATGCAGATGTAGCAACTCTGGGTGCTATGCCGTCTAGTTCATACATTGCCATATTCCATCCTTGCGTTTCTTCATGCCTAGAATTGTAGGGATGGAACTCAGAACAAGCGCTTTTGCCGCATTTGGCATTTCAGATCCGATGGAGAAAGCCCGGCTGACTCTGACCTTGGGAGCAAGCCCGTCCCAGTATGCAGTGGATACCGCCAAGACATTCACGGCGCCATGCTCCCCCGGTCGACCGGACCGACCCACTTTGGTTACTCCGCAATCGGTGGCACGGCGCTCGCCTTACACCGCTGTGGGGCACGCAGCACTCATTCACTCCATCGCGCATATCGAATTCAACGCCATCAATCTTGCGCTGGACGCTGTGTGGCGATTTCCTGGCTTGCCGGCTGACTTTTACCTGGACTGGTTGAGTGTCGCCTTTGAAGAGGCCAAGCACTTCACCATGCTTCGCAATCACTTGCAAAGTCTTGGTTATGACTATGGCAACTTCGATGCCCATAACGGCCTTTGGGAAATGTGTGAAAGCACGCAATTCGATGTGGTGGCGCGAATGGCTCTGGTTCCCCGCACACTGGAAGCGCGCGGGCTCGATGCGACACCCATCATTCAGGCGAAGTTGCGAAAAGTAGGCAGCGCGGCTGCACTCGAGGCCGTAGGCCTGCTGGACATCATTCTTGCGGAAGAGGTCGGACATGTCGCCATAGGCAACCGTTGGTACCACTGGTTGTGCCAGCGCGATGGGATTGACCCGCAGCACTTTTACGAAATAGCCGCACACAAGCACGGGGCCCCAAAGCCAAGGCCACCGTTTAACCTGGCAGCGCGCAGGCTCGCGGGATTCACTGAATCGGAAATTTCAGCCCTGCCGGTCTAGAATGCGGGCCATAGCCAGCCCACTCAAAACCAATGCCCCAACAGACATCCACACCTGCCGGACAAATTTCCACCACCTCGCTGGCAATTGCACGACAGGCCATACTGGACGAATCAAGGGAGATTTTTGGGTACGAGCTATTTGACCGGTCCATTGTTTCCAATGAACACTCGGCGTCCAGTGACGCACAAATGATGTTCAGCGTGCTATCCCTGGGCAACGAGGATGCCGTTAGCAGTAAAAAGGTCATCTTCATCAACTGCACACATGACAGCCTTGCGGGTGGGCATCTGGACCTCGTTTCGCCAGACCGTGTGGTTCTGGAAATTCAACCGCTCCCCATTTCTCAAGCCGACCAGATTCAGAACAAGTTTCCCAACCTTGAAGGCATTCGCCGACGCGGGTTTCGCATGGCGTTTGACTATTCGATTCTGACCCGGCCTTATGAATCATGGCTACCGCTTGCCTCCTTTATCAAGTTTGATCTTTCTATACTCAAGCCCGAAGCGGTAGGCTCATTCATTAAATTAGCGCAGGCCAAGTCCCAAGCCCAGTTGATAGCGGAGAAAGTAGAGTCGCTACGGCAGTACGAAATGGTCTCGGGCCTGGGTGTCAAACTTTTTCAAGGCTACTGGTTTGCAAAGCCGGTGGTCATTGAAGGTCAGACCATTCGACCCGCGCAGGCCACTATTCTGCAGCTGATCAATCTGGTTCGGAAACAGGCAAGCACCAGTGAGATTGAGGAAGTTCTCAAACGCGACCCTACGCTGTCTTTCAACCTGCTTCGATTTATCAATTCCGCAGGCTTTGGTATGCGAACCGAAGTAACCTCGTTCAAGCATGCGGTGATGCTGTTGGGGCTCAATCGACTTTTCAAATGGGCGGCTCTGCTCATGACAACGTCCCACGCGGGAGACACACCACCGGCCGTCGGAACCACTGCCGTAGTGCGTGGGCGTCTGATGGAATTGCTGGCCACCGACAGCGATCAGGTCAGTGTGGAAGAACGGGACAATGCCTTCGTGGTCGGTGTGTTTTCCTTGCTGGACACCATGTTGGGTATGTCCATGGAGGCGGCCCTGTCGTCGATCACGCTGCCAGCGGCCGTTACCGACGCGCTGCTTTTCAGAAAAGGCCCTCTGGCTCCATTCCTGGAGCTCACCATCGCCTGCGAGACAGGTGACGATGCCGCATTCGCAGCCGCAGCCACTGCACTCAAACTTGACAGCAACCAGGTGAACTGGGCCCACTTGCAAGCGCTTGCCTGGGCGGAAACCCTGACCCAGGCCAACTAATTTCCTGCGCGTTCATCCTCTTGGATGATGCTGGGCGTGCAGCACAGCAAGCCGCTCCCTGGCCACATGGGTGTAAATGGTCGTTGTGGAAATATCAGCGTGCCCTAGAAGCATCTGCACTGAACGCAGATCAGCACCATGGTTCAGTAAATGGGTGGCAAAAGCGTGGCGCAAGGTGTGCGGAGAAAGAGGTGCATGAATACCTGCTTGCTGCGCGTATTTTTTTACCACCATCCAGAACATCATTCGGGACATGGCGTGACCGACCCGAGTGCCGCGCACCGTAACAAAGAGATCTTGCGTCTGCTTGCCAGCCAACAACTCTGTACGCGCCGCACCAAGATACTGCCGCATCCAGTTTCCTGCTACTTCACCAAAAGGAACCAAGCGCTCCTTACTTCCCTTGCCCAGCACCTTGAGCACATGGTCGTTCAGGCTCACCTGAAACGTTTTTAACCCCACCAGTTCACTGACCCGCAATCCACTGGCGTACATCAACTCTAGCATGGTGCGGTCGCGCACACCCAATGCAACCGAAGTATCCGGGGCGTTGAGGAGCGCCTCCACCTGCGACTCGGTCAGCGTTTTGGGTACGCGCAAGGCCTGCTTGGCTGATTGAAGCTTGAGCGTAGGATCAACTGAGATGGCGCCTTCCCGCAAAGCCCAGCGGAAGTAGCGCTTGAATACTGTCAGGCGCCGATTCGCAGTAGTTGCCTTGGTTTGTGCATGCCGCGCGGAAAAATAGGACTGCAGGTCCGCCTCGGATGCGGCATTGAGCCCTCGGGACTGAGGTTCGAGCCAGGCTACAAAGAGGGACAAGTCGCGACGATAGGCGTCCAGCGTATTTTTGGAAAGACCCTCTTCCAGCCAAAGTGCATCAATGAAAGCGTCCACCCCCTCCCGAGCGAGTGGGCCCTGCAAATTCATTCCAGACGCAGCTTGGCGGAATCGACCACCTTTTTGTACACGTCGTACTCCGCCTTGATTTGCGCAGCAAACTGGTCTGGGGTATTGGCAATGATCAGAGACCCGGTCTCCTCAATGCGTTTCTTCACTGCCGGATCTTCCAACACCTTACGCACGGCAGCGTTGATCTTGTCCACAACTTCCTTGGGCAGGCCTTTAGGCCCATAGATTCCGTAATACGCCATGCGATTCACAGGCTCCAGGCCAATCTCTTTGAAGGTTGGAACATTGGGCAACTGGGGAAGTCGCTGGGGAGCTGCAACCACGATAGGAACCAGTCGGTTACTCTGCATAAACGGCAAAGCGGAAGGCAGATTGTCAAACGTCATCGGCACCTGCCCGGCCACCGTGTCGTTGAGTGCTGGACCCGCGCCCCGATAGGGAATGTGGGTAATGAAGACACCTGTCAGATTTTTATACAGCTCCATTTGCAAATGACCAATTCCACCCGTGCCAGAAGAGGAATACGAATACTTGCCCGGGTTGGCCTTGACCTCAGCCAGAAAGGCCTTGTAATCTTTGGCAGGAAAACTGGGATGCACCGCAATGACGTTAGGTGTGGCTGCAATATTGATGATGGGCGTGAAATCGGTCAATGAGTTGTAAGGCATCTTGGGATTGATGGCCGGGTTGGCGGCGGTTGTCGAAACCGTCGCCATCCCCAATGAATAGCCATCTGGCGCAGCCTTGGCCGTCTCGTTGGCACCCACCACGCCACCACCACCCGCCTTGTTCTCGATAATTACGTTTTGCCCTAGCGCCTTACCCAGCGGGTCAGCGATCACCCGGGCAATGATGTCGGTGGTTCCACCGGGCGCAAACGGTACCTGCAATTTGATGACCTTGTTGGGATAACCCTGGGCAAATGCTGCCCCGCAAGTGGCGATCAAACTCAAGGCAAGAAGGGAACGACGGTGCATGGTGTGGGCTCCATTGAAAACGGAAATGAAATAACAACAACGCACCATATTACTCCGCAGAGCGCGTTTCATTGCCCCAGGTTTTCACTGGTATTCTCAGTTGGTGAACTATGCGCAACTCCTTTTCCCCGACTTTTCCCTGATTCTGATTGGCTTCCTGCTGTGCCGCCACTCCGCGCTCAACCGCGCGGTCTGGATTCAGGTCGACTCGCTGGTGTACTACCTGCTCTTTCCGGTGCTGCTGTTTCACTCCATTGTGAAAAGCCCGCTGGATCTGCACACCGCTTCCAACCTCATTGGCGCTGGCTGGACGCTGGGGCTCTCTGGCATTGCAATGGCCTACGTTCTGCCCTACCTGCCCTGGGTAGGCAAGCACATACTGGCCAAGGACCATGCAGCCAGCGCCCAAATAGCGTTTCGATTCAACTCGTTCATCGGATTGGCTCTGGCCGAGAGGCTGGCCGGCGCACAAGGAATTCAACTAATTGCGGTTTTGATTGGTGTGTGCGTGCCCCTGTTCAATGTGGCAGCGGTGTGGCCCATGGCGCGCCACGGAGAAAAGGGGTTTGTACGTGAACTGCTGCGCAACCCGCTCATTCTGGCGACGGCTTCCGGCCTGGTGGCGAACCTGGCAGGGTTCGGCATGCCTGTCTGGCTGGAGCCAACCGTCAGCCGCATTGGTGCTGCCTCCCTGGCCTTGGGGCTTATGGCGGCAGGTGCCGGAATGCAGTTTGGCGCCCTGGCAAGGGCCAAAACGCTGGCTGTGGCCGTACTCTCCATTCGCCATTTCATCACGCCTGTTCTGGCCCTGGGGGTTGCCTACCTGTACGGTCTGTCCGCTGCCCAGACGACCGTACTGCTGGCCTTTTCAGCCTTGCCAACTGCCTCCAGCAGCTATGTATTGGCAGCCCGCATGGGCTACGACGGGGCCTACGTCGCTGGGCTTGTGACCCTGTCCACCATGCTTGGAATGGTGAGCCTGCCGTTTGCGCTGGGCCTGCTGCAGAGCCTTTGATTCAGCGTTCCTGCGATTGCGCAAGCGCCCATTGCACATGCTCGCGAACCAGTTCGCCGGGCTCATCGATTCGCCCGACCAAAGCGGCGCGCAAATCCTGCTGCATAGCCAAATCTGACGAGGCCCGCAGTGCATTGCCCAGAGCCACCGCCACATTGCGCAGCCAACGCACGTGGCCAATTCTGCGGATCGGGTTGCCCTCGGTGCGGCGCAAAAATTCCGCCTCGCTCCAGCCAAACAAGGGTATCAAATGCTGGCCTGTCAGGCCCTCTCTTGGATCAAAGTCCGGCAATGCGCTGCGCTGGGCAAACTTGTTCCAGGGGCATACCAGTTGGCAATCATCGCAACCATAAATGCGGTTGCCCATACCTGCTCGAAACTCCAATGGGATAGGCCACGCGTGCTCGATGGTGAGATACGAAATACAGCGGCGTGCGTCCAGACGGTGAGGCGCCACGATCGCCTGGGTGGGGCATACCTGAATGCAGGCATTGCAGGTTCCGCAATGATCAGGAACCGGTTCGCTAGCTGGCAAGGCCACATCCAGAAAAATCTCTCCCAGAAAGAACAAGGACCCCGCATCACGGTTGAGCAGCAGGGTGTGCTTGCCGCGCCACCCCTGCCCGCTGCGCGCAGCCAGTTCTGCCTCCAGCACGGGAGCGGAATCGGTGAATACACGGTAACCCAGCGGCTCAACCCGCAGAGCAATTTTGTCAGCGAGTTTTTGCAGTCGGCTGCGCAACACCTTGTGGTAGTCGCGGCCTCGTGCGTACACCGACACAATGCCCTCCTGCGGATTTTGCAGACGCTGCATTTCCAGGTTCTGCCAGCCGGGCAGAGTGTGGCGAGGCAGATAGTCCATGCGCGCTGTCAGCACACTCAGCGTGCCCGGAACCAGCTCCGCGGGTCGGGCCCGCTTGAGCCCATGACTCGCCATGTAGGCCATGTCACCGTGGTAACTGCGCTCCAGCCAGGCCAACAAACCAGGCTCGGCAGTGGACAAATCCACACCGGTCACGCCAATTTGGGAGAATCCAAGTTCCCGGGCCCAGTCCTGTATCTGAGAAACCAGTTGGTTGCCGTCGAATTGAGTGCTGCTGATAGTCACGTCCCCATTGTAGAAAGCGCCACGCGAACTCTGGTGTGGCCTGCCGAGGCCGACACGCGCGCCTTCGCGCGGCAATGGGCCGCCTGCCCTGCGCTGGGACATGCCTTTGTCGCCTTGCATGGTGATTTGGGCGCGGGCAAAACCACGCTGGTGCGCCATCTGCTGCAGGCTTTGGGGGTGCAGGGCCGCATCAAAAGCCCCACCTATGCTGTGGTCGAACCCTACGAGCTACCCAGCATGAACATCTGGCACTTTGATTTTTTCCGCTTTGACGATCCCCAGGAATGGGAAGACGCGGGCTTCAGGGATCTGTTTGCCAGCCCTGGCCTCAAACTGGCCGAGTGGCCTGAAAAGGCTGCAACCGTGTTGCCCATTGCCGATGTCGACCTGCGGCTGCAGGCACAGGCTGACGGAACCCGTCTGGCCCAGCTCGCAGCCCATAGCACCGCAGGCATGGAACTCCTGCGTGCGATCTCGCAACCGGAGGCTGGTACATGAAGCGCCGCACCGTCCTCCAACAAGGCACCCTGGTCCTGACGCTGGGGCTTTCCGAGTTGGCGCGCGGTGCCACTATCCTGGCGGTTCGGGTTTGGCCTGCGCCCGAGTATTCCCGTGTGACCATCGAGTCCGACGCTGCCCTCAAGGCCAAGCAGACCTTTGTGCCCAGCCCGCCGCGACTGGCAGTGGATATTGAAGGCATCACGCTGAACCCGGCCCTCAAGGAGTTGGTGGCCAAGGTCAAAGCAGACGACCCCAATATTGCGGGCATCCGTGTGGGCCAGTTCTCACCCACCACCGTGCGCCTGGTGGTGGACCTCAAGCTTCCCATCCAGCCCCAGGTTTTTGCCCTGGCACCGGTTGCTGCCTACCAGCACCGGCTTGTATTTGACCTGTATCCGAGCAAAGAGCCAGACCCTTTTGAAGCCGCCATGGCACCACGAGCGCCTGGACAGCCTGACCCGCTCGAAGAACTGATAGCACGCCATTCCCAGCTGCCCTCTTCTGCGCCCCTGGACACTACAAAATCAGTAGCGTCTCCTGCAATAACCACCAGGGCTGAGGCTGAAAAAGATCCAAAATCTGACCGCTCAACCGAGCGCATGATCATCGTTGCGCTGGACCCGGGCCATGGCGGAGAAGACCCTGGAGCCATTGGCCCCGGTGGGACCCGGGAAAAAGACGTGGTCCTGCGCCTGGCGCATTTGCTGCGCGAGCGCATCAACGCGGCCACTGTTCGCGGCAATCCCATGCGCGCATTCCTGACCCGTGACGCGGATTTCTTTGTGCCCCTGCAAGTGCGGGTACAAAAAGCCAGGCGGGTCAAGGCCGATTTGTTCGTCAGCCTGCACGCCGATGCCTTCTTTACCCCGGACCCCCAAGGCGCCAGCGTTTTTGCGCTGAGCCAGGGCGGGGCGTCCAGCAGCGCTGCCCGCTGGATGGCCGCCAAGGAAAACAAGGCCGACCTGATTGGCGGCCTCAATGTGCGAGCCAAGGACGCTACGGTCCAGCATGCTTTGCTGGACATGAGCACCACGGCGCAAATCAATGACAGCTTGAAACTGGGAAAAACATTGCTCGGTGAAATTGGCCGCGTGGGCAAGCTCCACAAGCCCCGGGTCGAACAGGCCGGTTTCGCCGTGCTAAAGGCGCCCGACATTCCCAGCGTGCTGGTGGAGGCGGCATTTATTAGCAACCCTACGGAAGAAATCAAGCTCAACAGCGAGGAGTACCAGAACCAGCTGGCTGACGCCCTGATGCGCGGCATCGAGGGCTATTTTTCCAGGAACCCGCCACTGGCCCGCAATAACGCCACCAGTTGACAGGCCGCAGTAAGCTACCATCGCGCCTAACGATTGAAGAAAGCGCCACCCGGTGAACTTACAACCCCTTGAACAAGAGCTCAAGCAGCGGCTACCCAGCCCCAATGGGGTGGCACTGGCCATCATGGACGCCTGTCGGCGTGACAAGACAACGCTGCAGGACGTCATCAAGCTGGTTCAAGCCGACCCGGCGCTTTCGGGGCGCATATTGGCGCAAGCCAATTCAGCCATCATGGGTGGTCGCCCAGTGGCCTCCATACCCGAAGCCGTCAGCCGCATGGGCATGCAGGCCGTTCGGCAACTGGCCCTCACCTTTTCCTTGCTGGACCAGTACACCAAGGGAAGTTGCACCGCGTTTGACTACGCTGGATTCTGGAGCCACAGCCTGCTGATGGGTCTGGCGATGAGCGAGGTAGCAGCGCCGCAACGGCTGGGTTCCGTGGAAGAACTTTTCACCTGCGGTCTGTTGGCCCGGGTCGGCAGCCTGGCATTGGCAACAGCCTACCCGCAAGACTATGGACGCTTGCTGTCCACCGGCACCACCGGACCCAAGTTGCTGGCGCTGGAGCGGGAACTGCTCAATATCGATCATCTGCATCTTTCAGCCGCCATGTTGCGTGACTGGGGCATACCCGACTCCTATGTAGACCCGGTGGCCTTCCACGAGGACCCCACCGCGGCGCCATTCTCCGTCGGCACCCGCAGCCGGTTGTTGTGCCAGAGCCTGCATCTGGCGATGCAGATAGCAGACTTCGTGGTCGCACCCAAGATTGAACAGGCCTTCAAGCTGTCCCTGCTTACCGATGCAGCCAGCAAGCTCGGCATTGACGGATCAGAGTTAGGCAAAAGCGTGGATTCTGTGGTGGCGCAGTGGAAGGTGTGGGGAGAGCACCTGCGCATTACCACCAGCAGCCTGCCCAGTTTCGAGAGCATCGTGGGTGAAATGGTGCGGCCCGATCAGGAAAACAATGCCCAGTGGTTGCGCGTGCTGGTGGTAGAGGACGACCCCATCATCCGGTCCATGTTGCAGACCTGGCTGCAGGACACCAGCCACCATACCGTGATGACGGCCGTGAACGGTCGCGAAGCCCTGGAAAAGGCCCTCGAGTTCAAGCCCCATGTGGTACTGACCGACTGGCGTATGCCGGTGATGGATGGGCTCGAACTCTGCCAGTCATTGCGGGGCAGCGAATGGGGACAGAGCATCTATGTGCTGATGCTCACCAGCGCAGACAACGAGGAAGACCTGGTTCGCGCCTTTGATGCAGGCGTGGACGATTACATTGCCAAACCGGTCAATATGCGCGCCCTCAGCGCCCGTCTCAAGGGCGCCTGGCGCTACGTTCGCCTGCGTGAGGCCTGGGAAGTGGACCATGAGCGGCTAACCCGCATGGCTTCTGAGTTGGCTTTGAGCAACCGTCAGTTGCAGCAGGCCGCATTGACCGACCCCTTGACCTCGCTGGCCAACCGCCGGGCGGGACTCGCTGCCCTGTCCCAGGCCTACAGTGCTTGCACGCGCCATGGACTGGCGCTGTCGGTCATCAGCATTGACATCGACCACTTCAAGGCCATCAATGACACCCACGGCCATGCGGCTGGCGATGTCGTTCTGCGCCAAATTGCCAACACCATCAAGGCCGGTTCGCGCAAAGACGATACGGTTTGTCGCTGGGGCGGTGAAGAGTTTCTGGTGATTTCGCCCAACGTCAACCTGGAAGACGCTGTCCACGCCGCGGAGCGGCTTCGGCGCCAAATCGCCGCACTGGACATGCAGGTACGAGGCAAACCCGTACCTGTCACTGCCAGCTTCGGCCTGGCTGCTTGGAACGCGAAACTGGCGTCACAGGATCAATTGCTGTCTCTGGCAGACGAGGCCCTGTACAAATCCAAATCGGGCGGACGCAACCGGGTCTCGGTTTCCCGCTAAGCCTGTGGGTTGTTGTCGCGGCTTGCGCGGCGTGAACGCCAGGCTCCTGCCAAAACCAGCAGCCCGGGTATCAGGATCATGGCCCAGATGATTTTGTCCAGATGGGCTTTGACCCAGGGGAAATTTCCAAAAAAATAGCCCACAGTGACGATGCCACCCACCCACAGCGCACCACCGGTCACATCGAAAAAGGTGAACCGGCTGCGCGTCATCTGGGCAACGCCAGCCACGAACGGGGCGAAGGTCCGCAAAAAAGGCATGAAACGGGCCGCCACGATGGTGATACCGCCGTATTTTTCATAGAAGTTGTGGGCCTGGTCAAAAGCCTTCTTGTTGAAAAACCGGGAGTCCTCCCACTGAAAAACCTTAGGGCCAAAGTAACGCCCCAACGCGTAATTGGACTGGTTGCCCAGCACCGCCGCCGCAAACAACAATCCCACGGTCAAGGGGTAGTTCATCAGCCCCACGCCGCACATGGCACCGACAACAAAGAGCAGCGAATCCCCGGGCAGAAAGGGCATCACCACCACACCGGTTTCCACAAAAATGATGATGAACAACAGGGCATAAACCCAGGCTCCATAGGTCTGGACAAACACCTCGAGGTGCTTGTCCACATGCAAAATGAAGTCGATCAGTGCAGCAATGATTTCCATGACCGGCATTATCCCCTGCCCAATGACCGCGAACACCCTTCGAAGCTCAGGGTGATAGCCGGAGAATGCTTCCTCCAGGTACTAAACTCATCGCGATGAATGCTTTTCAAATCGTGGTCCGATTTCTGATTTTTGGAGTCCTGTGGATTCTGGTTTCAGACCACCTGCTCAATTACCTGGTGCAGGACACGGCCGTGACGCAGCAAATGCAATCGTTCAAGGGCATAGTTTTCGTGGCACTGAGTGCGCTGCTGATTTACGTGCTTGAGATCCGCAACGAACACGCCGAAACCCGCCGCAAAAACGATGCCATCCGCGAAAAAGACCGACTGGCACAGATTCTCAACGTCAGCCCGGCGGTCATTTACTCTCTGCTGGAGGAAGCACCCCACACTCAGCGCTTCAAGGTGGACTTTGTGGGCGACAACGTCCTGCGGGTGACTGGCTTCGCACCCAAAGAGTGGCTGGACCCTACGTTCTGGCGCTGCAAAGTGCATCCGGATGACCTGTTCAAGGTGGACGCAGCACAGCTTGAACTGACGAACAAACACTCTGCTGTGCACGAATACCGCTTCCTGCACCAGGACGGCCGCTACCGCTGGATCAATGACCGCATGGTGCTGCTGCGCGACGAAGCCACCCAAAGCGCACGCATCATCGGTTCCTGGCTGGATGTGACCGAGCAACGCGAAGCGCAAGCGCAGACGGCGCTGGTGGCGCACGTTTTTGAGACCAGCCAGGAAGGCATCTTTATTACCGATGCTGCCGGGCGCTTTGTATCGGTGAACCAGACCTTCACCACGGTCACCGGCTACACCATGGACGACCTGGCAGGCAAAACGCCCAAAGTGCTGCAATCCGGCCGCCAGGATGCGGCCTTCTACAAGGCCATGTGGGAACAGATCACCAGTGCCGGACGCTGGGAAGGCGAGGTCTGGAACCGCCGCCGTACCGGCGAGGTTTACCCCGAGTGGCTCATCGTCAGCACCATTCGCGACGCAGAGGGCAAAGCAGTTCAGTACCTGGGCATCTTCACCGAGACCTCCAGCCACAAGGCGGCGGAAGAGCGGATTCAGCGGCTGGCCAATTACGATTCGCTCACCGGCCTGCCCAACCGGGCCCTGCTCAACGACCGTGCGCAACTGGCCATCCATGCGGCCGTCGTCAGCCCTGCTGGAGCTCGAACTCACCGAAAGCGTGGCCATGGAGGACTCGGGCTTCACGGTGGACAAGGTTGCCAGCCTCAAGGCACTGGGAGTGGCGCTCTCGATCGACGACTTTGGCACCGGTTATTCCTCTCTGAGCTACCTCAAGCGATTTCAGATTGACAAGCTCAAGATAGACCAGTCCTTTGTGCAGGGCCTCACGATGAACCACCAGGACGAAGCGATTGTGAACACCATCATCGCGCTGGCCCACAGCCTGGGCTTGCGCACCATTGCCGAAGGCGTAGAAACCAGCGCACAACTGGACTTTCTCAAGGCCAGTGGTTGCGACGAGTTCCAGGGCTACCTCTACAGCCGCCCGGTACCTGCGCAGGCGTTTGAAGCCATGCTGCGGGGACAAATGAGCCCTGCCGCCTAAAATGCCGTGGTGACACATCTGCCCTCCCCTGCGCTTCGCCGCCCGATCCGAGAACTCCCCGACGAATTGATCAGCCAGATCGCTGCGGGCGAGGTGGTGGAGCGCCCTGCTTCGGTGGTGCGTGAGCTGGTAGACAACGCACTCGATGCAGGTGCCACGCAGATTACGGTGCGTCTGCTGGCCGGCGGCGTGCGCCTGATCAGCGTGGAAGACGATGGCCAGGGTATCTTGCGCGATGAGTTGCCCATTGCCTTCAAGCGCCACGCCACCAGCAAAATTGGTAGCCTGACGGATCTGGAATCGGTGTCGACCATGGGGTTTCGTGGTGAGGCCCTGGCTGCTATCAACTCCATAGCTGACTGCGCAATAATTTCAAGGGCTAGCGGCCTGAACGACGCTTTTTTGCTGGACGGCCGCACCGGCGAACTCAGGCCGGTAGCGCGCTCCCACGGCACCACCGTGGAGGTCAAGGAACTGTTTTTCAGCACCCCCGCGCGGCGCAAATTCCTCAAAACCGATGCCACCGAGTTGGCCCATTGCGTAGAGGCCGTGCGCCGCCATGCTCTTGCCCGCCCGGACGTCGGTTTTGCCATCTGGCATGAAGGCAAACTGGTGGAGCAGTGGCGCAGATGCCAGCTTGGTGACGAAGGCCCTGACGCTCTTGACCAGCGCCTGACCGATGTGCTTGGTGAAGACTTTATGGCCCAGAGCATCCGGGTGGAGTGGAGCAACCAGCGTTCGCTGACGGGCGGCAGTGATTTACCGCGCCAGGACGGTCAAGCGCCGATGCGGGTCTGGGGCCGGGTCGGCGTGCCCGATGCGGCGCGTAGTCGCGCCGACCAGCAGTTTTGCTATGTGAACGGCCGCTTTGTGCGTGACAAAGTGCTCACCCATGCGGCCCGCAGCGCCTTTGAAGACGTGCTGCATGGGCACCGCCAACCGGTCTACGCCCTGTACCTGGCCATGGACCCCGCGCGGGTGGACGTGAACGTTCACCCCACCAAGATTGAAGTGCGCTTTCGCGACAGC
>CAJBMJ010000113.1 GCA_903954045.1 uncultured beta proteobacterium
ATGCCGTTCGTTTCATGTGAATCACAAAATCAGTTCAAAAATTGCGGCTTCAATGATCGCATACATTCCTGATGCGCTAGCCAAGGATCGGTAAAGTGTAGAGAGCAAATGATCTGTCCGGTGCTGTAGCAAGTAACCTGTCCGGTTTTAGGAGGTGCCATTGGACGCACCAAACCTGAGCCGGGCGCACTTGATACAAGGAACCCGGATCATGCGATTTCAAGAAGTTTATGAAGGCTGGCGCGAGCGCAGACTCAGCCAATCGGAGGCGGCAGAGATTCTCGGCGTGTGCGAACGCAGCTTTCGCCGCTACAGCGCCCGCTACGAGGACAGCGAGGGTGACCTGGGCAGCTTGGCCGACAAGCGCCTGAGCCAAGCCTCCAAACGTAAAGCGGCGACGACCGAGATAGATGCACTCATCGCCCTGTACCAAAGCCGCTTCATCGGCTGGAACGTCAAACACTTCTGCAACCACTACACACGCCACCAAGAATCAATAGGCCAAGCTGTACGAAGCTACACCTGGGTCAAGAGCGCCCTGCAGGGTGCGGGTTTGGTTCCCAAGGTGGCGGGCCGGGGCAAACACCACAAAAAACGCGACCCCAAACCACTGGTGGGCATGATGATCCACCAAGATGCCTCCACCCATGCCTGGGTGCCCGGTGCGCACTGGGATCTGGTGGTCACCATGGACGACGCCACCAGTGAGCACCTATCGATGTTTTTCTGTGCCCAGGAAGGTACTGCATCGAGCTTTCACGGGATCGGGCAGACCATTGCCCGCTATGGCCTGTTTTGCAGCTTCTACACCGACCGGGGGGCGCACTACTTCACTACGCCTGTGGCTGGGGGCAAAGTCGACAAGGCCCATTTGACCCAGGTGGGGCGGGCCTGCAAGCAGTTGGGCATTGAGCATATTGCAGCCTACTCCCCACAGGCACGCGGACGCAGTGAACGGGCGTTTCGCACACACCAGGACCGCTTGGTCAAAGAACTCGCTCAGCACGGTATTACAACCATGGTTGAAGCCAATGTGTATCTGCAGCAGACCTACCGGGCGCAGCACAACGCAGAGTTTGCACGCATGCCAGGCGGCGCGGGCACTGCGTTTGTGCCCTACGTGGCGCAGGCCCAGTTGGGCGACATTCTGTGTGAGCAGCATGAGCGCGTGGTGGGCAATGACAACACGGTGCGCTTTGAGGGATTGATACTGCAAATCCCCGAGCAGGAGATTCGCTACAGCTATAGCCGCACCACGGTGCGGGTACATCGCTATGTGGATGGGACGTTATCGGTCTGGCATGGCCCCAGGTTGCTGGAGCGCTTTGATGCGCAGGGGCATTCAAGTCAAACGACTGTGATGCAAGCCCCCGTGCTCAGGGTTGCCTGAAGATTCATGCGTGCCAGGGGGAAGCCTCCGGCGGCCTGGCAGGGGCCTGAAAAGATAGGAATCAAAAAGACAGAACAGTCCAGGAAAGCAGACAGAAAAACCGGACAATCTATTTGCTACAAAAGCGGACAGTTCTATTTGATCTCAACACCCCGGCAGAGCCGGGGGCTTACCTTATTACGAGTTACTACAATACACTGCAAGTCTCGAATGCGCCGGTAACAGCTAAAACAACACCGAACTCATAGAGCAGGCCCCGCAGTGCATTAGTCTGCATGATGCTGCGCATCTTCATGAGTTGCTGACGCATGCTGTGAAAGCTTAGGCACGCCTACTGCTGTTCACTCTTGACGGCTACTCCATTGATATGTGTCTGCTGGACTGTCACCCAGATGGCCTGCGCGTCGAGCGCGTCCGTCTTGTCGCGTAGCACAAAGGCCTTGACGTGCTTGGCTGGCAGGAGCTTGACTTGATGCCCCATTGCCAGCAGTGCCCGAGCCCAATGGTGGGCACCGCCACAGGCCTCTAGTGTAGTGTTGCATTCTGTTTGGAACTTAACCGACTGTTGGCGTGGATAACCTTTTGCAAGATGTCGCGGGCGCTGGC
>CAJBMJ010000114.1 GCA_903954045.1 uncultured beta proteobacterium
AAATTTGCGCACGACTACCCCGATGACCCCGAAAAAAATGCGGCACTGATCAACATTGCCATCGAAGCCGCGCACACCATGGTCGGTATGCTGGCTGCCATAGAGAAAAAGCTGCGTCAAGAGCACCCAGTCGTCCAGCTCTACGGTTCCGTGCTTTAACCCACACACTTGCCCGCAAAACCACCCCAGGCTACGCAGCCTTGGGTAGACTCCCACCGCTTGCCGGTAGCTGGACAAGGCCCAGGCCTACACCGGGGCAGACTTTGTGGTGATTGCCACCCCCACCAACTACGACCCCGTTACCAACTACTTTGATACGAGCAGCATCGAGAGCGTGGCCAAAGACGTCATGGCCCTGGCCCCCCATGCGGCCAACCGCATGACGGCCGACCTGGCCGATGTGGTCGCCAAGGTCTACAGCCGCGACCTGTTTGGGCAGGATTAAACTGCAGCGACAGAGAAGATCAAAAAATGCCCAAGCTGTACGAATACTTTGGACTCATCGTCATGTTCTATTCCAACGAACATGAGCCGGTGCACGTCCACGGAAAGTTTCAAGGGCGCGAGTCCCGCGCCGAAATCATCCTGCTTAATGGCGTGGTGCACGAAATTGTGTATACCGCGGTTGCCGGCAGGGCGCCGTTGGATAACAATGAACTGCGCTACTTCCAAGAGCTAGTGGCGGCCAAGGCGGATGAAATAGTAGCCAAATGGATTGATTTTTTTGTACTCCACAAGTCCGTATCGCCAGAACGCATCACCAAGAGGTTGAAATGAACGCCACCATCAACATTGTGTCGGCCACCCAAGTGGGCGACTACTCGCTCAAAATTGAATTTGATGACAAAACCGTGCAAACGGTGGACTTTGGCCCTTTCCTGAAGCGTGCTCGCCACCCCGACGTTCGCTTGTACCTCCAGCCAGAGCGATTTGCCTCGTTTCACGTCAGCTATGGCGAGCTGGTATGGGGCGACTATGACCTGTGCTTTCCGGTCATCGACCTCTATCGCAATTGCATAGAGCACTTGGACACCATTGCGCAGGCCGCCTAACGCACAACACCCCCGGACCAAGGTTCAGCATAGAACCAGCCCACCACCAAACCAAGGGAACCCTGTCACACATGTGCACCACGCACCACCACTACTGCTTTTTGCGGGAAGCTTTATGCATCAAATCTGCGTCTAGCCCCTGTACTACCTGCGCCAGCAGCTAGCAAAACAATAGCGCTCCATGCCCCGTCTTGCCTTAATCACAGCCCTGTGCGCCTTGCCGTGCCTGCCAGCGGCGCAATCGCAAACCGTCATCCGCGTCTCTCTCACCAGCAGAGCGCAAGGATCCTCAAGCGCAACCCCGAGATGGTCTGCAATCATCGTTTGAGCATGAAATCCGGCAGCGACAACTTCCGCAGCAGCAGCATCCAGGGCATCATGAAACGCATCAAGGCCAAGGGTGTGGAAGTTATCGTGTTTGAGCCAGCTTTGAAAGAAGCCAAGTTCTTCAACAGCCGCGTTGTCAACGACCTGGCTCAGTTCAAGCAAGAGGCCGATGTGATTGTTGCAAACCGCATGACTGCCGACCTGGGCGACGTGGCCGCCAAGGTCTACACGCGTGACCTGTTTGGGCAAGATTAAGATACCCCTATGCGAATCTATCTTGACATGTGCTGCTTCAATCGTCCTTACGACGATCAAACGCAGTCGCGCATCCACCTGGAGACTGAAGCCAAGTTGTTACTGCAGCAAAAGGTGCGAAACAAAGAGTGCGAACTGGTTTGGTCATCCGTGCTGGATTTCGAGTGCAATAACAACCCATTTGCTGAACGTCGACACGCTATCCTGCAATGGCGCTTGCTATGCGGGCCGGTAGTTATGGCTAGCGAGTCGATAATTGCTGAGGCCAAAACACTTGAAGCGCACGGCATTGCCACCTTTGACGCATTGCATGTAGCATGCGCGGTTGCGGGTCAGGCCCATGTGTTTGTGACGACGGACGATAAATTGATTAAAAAGATGCGCAAAATTGGCTCGTTGCCCACCCTGTTGCCAGGGGAAGCCATTGCATTTGT
>CAJBMJ010000115.1 GCA_903954045.1 uncultured beta proteobacterium
CTGACCAGCCACACAGCGCGCAGCGCCTGACCAATGCCACGGTGCCACAAAAGCCACAAGGGCGCGCAGACGGCGGCGCGTAGGGCGTACCAACGACCGGGAAGCGCCGACGGCTGTGCGACCGACTCCAGCGAAGGCCACTTTGCATAACGCCTGTTGCCTTCACCCGAAGGGCGCGAAGCGGTGACCGGCACCAAGCGGAGCTTTAGCGCAGCGACTGGCGGGCACTGAGGGCAATGCGGCGTTATGTAAAAGCGAAGCGGGTGGCCGTAGCGGGCGAGTGCCACAATTGCCACGCACACCACGCGACAGCTTTGTGCTGCTTGGGCATGGCGGTACTCCGCCGTGCCCACTGGCTGAGACTACAGAGCATCGAACCGGGTAAAGCGGTGATGTGCCGCTGCCATCAAGCGCAGCGACTGGCGGCGACACATGACCGCTCTGCCCGCCGAAGCCACGCGACAGCTTCGTGGTGCCTGGCCATTGCGGTACTCCGCATTGGCCACTGACCAAAGCTACAGACTCACGAAAATGGAAAGCGGTGATGTTGGGTGCGCTGCCACCAGCGCAAAGCGCCGTTTAGCAGGCAGCGCGCCCGGCATGACCGCGCTGGTGGAGGTCACCCGTCAGTAAGGAGTGCCGAAAGTGAGGTACTTCAATTTTGACAAAAAGTCAGCGTTGCAGGATTCTTAGACTCTGAATCCTACCTATTTCTTCGTCGACCATGGGCGCCATCCGCCAGCGAGTTTGACGACAAAATTGATTTGAGGTTCAAAATATTGCTCATCCCAATAATCTATACCGCAGTCAGTCAGTTTGTCACGGCGCGCCTCACTCCATTCCTCATCAATGATCTTCCCGCTTCGCTTGTAGCCGCATCTCGCAATTAATGCCTCTTCGTCACCAGCACTGTAGGGGCCAATCAGTTCAAGGTCACGATCCCGAAGCCAGTAGATGTCATTGGACGGTCTTGCCATCATTTCATCTACGAGATACTGAGGTACTTGTTTTGAAGCTAGATGGCTCCTAAATCGGCGCATGAGTTCCTCTTGTTTCTTGACGGACTCCAAATCAGCCGAAGGAGTTTTAAGGTACGGTCTATGGATGCCGACTAGACCAAACCGCGAGGCCCGCTTTTCTGGCGTGGGCATGCCCCCATCGTCCCGAACCCAAGAAGCAATTCTTTCATAGCCAGCAAGAAAAATCAGGAAACATGAACTCGCGCACACCCCGCCTTTTGCAACATAAACGTCAGGCTTCATGCCTGAGACCAAATCAGCAATACGGATGGCTTCAGCGACGTCGCCACCAGGAGAATTTACCCAGATCGATGCAATCTTCTTCCTGTTCTTTGTCACTTGTTCAATTGCGGACTGGGCAACACGCTCAGCATCACCGGGTCGAATCTCACCAACAATGTTTAACCTGAATTTTTCAAGAAATACGTCTGCTGCATGTCCAACCGCTGGGGTAATCGCGGTAACCAAAAAAGCCAGCACCAATAGTAATTTGTTTGGCATAGAAACGACTACTTTCACCGCGCTTTGAGGCACACGCCTTTGATGGATCCGTTTTCCTTTGCGCATTTGGAGCCGGGACCACAGTCTGTGTCAAACGAGCAAGTGTTCCCATATGTTCGATTCGTATCGAGTGGTGCAGTGACCGGCTGCTTATCGTTCTTGTTTCCCGGCGAGATGCCACCATGACAAACACCATAAATAGCCCCCTGCGACTTCAAACACTTACTGCCAGGGTTGCAATCGGTGTCGAACGAGCACGCCAAGGCAAGGCTCGGCAAGATAGTGACCAAGCAGAACAGTGATTTGAAAAGACGCATGCGATACTCCCTTTAGATTTTTTGAAACAGTATCGTACACGAGGCGGTGCAGCCAAACTTTGCAACCGACCTCGCAGCAAATGAAACTTCCAAAGCCCGCTTGCGAAGCAACGAAAGTTCATCGGCACACAGGTGAGTGGGTGCCGCATTCGTTTGCAGACTTTTTAACAGAGCTTGAGGCACTCAAGCACATGTCGTCGGACACGGGAGCACCGCTGCTCTACCGGGGACACGCGGATCGCGAATGGCGTCTGGACTCCACCTTTGTTCGGACAGTCAAAGCAAAGCTTCTTGACATGGCGCCCACGGACGAGTTTGCCGAGCATGTGCGGCAATCTGGCGACCTTAACGCCGTTCTGTCGAGTCTGCTCCTTTTGAAATTCGGGAGTTTCGCTGGACCCAGCGCAGAACTACTCGCAGCTGAGACCGAGCATGGCGTTGACGCTTGGTTCGAGTTGATGAAGCGCTTTCAGCAGTTTCCGAATGAGGACATGCGAGAACTCAAGGGTACGAACCTCGTGGATTGGTCTCGCAGTAGCGACATCGCTTTGTATTTTGCAAATGACCGTAGGAAGGGCGCTGGTGCGCTTTTTGTCTGTGATGCCACCGCTACGGGAAAGACGCTGCAAGTGATTCCGATTGTCAATATCCTGGCCAAAATGCGCGAGCAGGTGATGGGTGGTGTCTCGAACGGTCGGCCGTTGCTGTTTTCACCCCGCAAACAAATTGCGTACCAACGCCATAAAAATCAACAGGCAGTTTATTTTGCTCAGATGGAGTTGCGTCTCGACCTGCTGGAACTTTGGCGCTTACAGGAGCAGGAGATGGCCGAGGAGGTTATCGCTTTGAAAATAGTACTGCCATCAGGTTCGCAAGAGGAATGTGCAGCCTACCTGGAAAGCAAAGGAATTGACGAGACTTTTATCTACCCAGATTAGCTGGGTAGAAGCGCAATTCATTCGCAATACGCCCGCCACAACGCGGCCCCGGTTCCACAGCGCAATCCATAACGGCTGCCACGCCCGGCGGCGATACAAGTGGGGCAGTTGAAGTGGTGCGCCAGATAGGCAGCGTCCAGCGCGTGCCAGTCGGGTGCTGGCCCCGGTGCTGCGTCTGCCGGATTGCTTGGCAATGGCTCTATGGGTTCAGCTTGCAGCGCATCGGCCAACGCTGCCCGGTTTTCACGCAAGGGCACCAGTAGACGAGCAACAGCCTCGCGCGGCCCACTGGCCTTGACCTTGCCACCCACCAGCCGCAGCGCCACGCCTGATGCCTGCGCCTGCCGGATGAGTGCCTGCGCGCTCACAGTTCCACCTCGACCAGCTCATTCGCCACCTGATCATCCGCCGAAGATTCCAAAGGTTCCTGTTTTTCAGACAGGGAATCTTCGGAACCTTCAGGTGATTTGGAATCTTCAACCGGCAACGCAATGTCACAGCCCCCCGGCAAACGCCAGTACCAGCCACCACCCATGCCGCCTTTTGTGCGAACCACCTTGAGTTTTTTGGATGCCGTCCAAATCTGCTTTTTGGTGAACCCGGCATCTTTCAGTGCCTGAGTGGCATGGTTGGCACCAGTCCAGCAATCCGCTGTCAGTTCGCCTTTCAACAGGCTCACCGCGTCAGCGTGGTCGGTGCCGTCGTCACCTTCTGCCGGGTCGGTCAGCAGGTCGCGGGCGGAGCCTTCCACCGCTTGGCCCCACTCGATACGGCTGGCATTAATGCCGGGCAGCGCCTCCACTTGCGCCAGGTGGTATTCAAACCCGCCGGTGTCCGGCCCAATATTGGATTTGCTTCGCGCCAGAATGCGTTTGTCTGCACCGTCCTCGCCCTTGACCCGAGCGGCCACCAGCACCACGCGCGCCACTGCGGTAAATGCAATGCTGCCAATCACCCGCTGTGCTGGGTCAGAGCCTTGGCCGCCTTTGGACAGGTGGGTGATGCCCAGCAACGCCGCGTTGATGGTGGTGGCCAAGTCAACCAAGGGTTGCAAGCCACGACGCACCTCTGTGTTCTTGTGGCTGTCACCCGCCACGGCGGTCGATACCGGGTCAATCACGATCAGGCGCACGCTGCCAATTTGCTGGATGGCCTCTTTCAATGTGCGTGTGTCGGTGGATGGGTCAAACGGCCTGACCACTCCGCCCGTGCGCGTGCCGTCCACAAAGAAGATCCGGCTTCGGTCTGCCCCCGCTGCAATCAGGCGGGGTAGCAGCGTGTCGGTGTAATCGTCCTCGCCGCTCCAGATCAACACGTTGCCCGCAGCGCAGCGTGACCCATCGGGCCAGCGCCCGCCAATGGTGACGGTGGCTGCCATTCCCATTGCGATGGTGGTTTTGCCCTGCCCGGGCGCGCCCGCCAACAGGTGGAACTTGCCCAGCGCCAGCCAGTCCGGCCAGAGCCATTGCACGGGCTCCGGCGTCAGGTCTGCGCCGCAAGTCAGCACCACCGTGCTTTTGGGCAATGGTTCAGTGCCAAATTGGCCTCTAGCCCCCGTAGAACGTGCGGGAGCAGCTACTGAATTGATA
>CAJBMJ010000116.1 GCA_903954045.1 uncultured beta proteobacterium
GCAACCGCGCCTGCTGTGCGCACCAACGCGACGAGCAATTCTCTAATATTGATGAAAAGCGAATTGCCGTGACGGCTGATGCGTGCAGCCGAAAAACCTGCGTAGTCGGCTGCAACGGTATCGAGGTTCAGGTTGGCAAAGTTCGGTGTGCTGTTCAGGTCGGTGAATCTCAGACCATCAAAGGACTTTTGGGCTGCTGCCGGTATCGTGAACGCCGGCCTAAGCTTTTTAAGCTTCCTCAAACTGTAGCGGACTTACGCGACCCCAGCTTGGAACGCCGGCTCGTAACCTAAGGACTGATATGTATTTGACCTGTCAAGTTCTTGATAACGGTATTTGTCTTCATGCAGTGTGTTGGTAGCAGAACGGACGGCTTGTCGACGGTTGATCAGTCTGATATGCGCGGGTTGGTTACCGCATGACAACCGATTCGTCGGGGAGCTGCCTTTCTCTAAAGTCGAGGATCAATGTGTCGCCACATGCCTCATAGTCCAATCAAGGGTTCTCCCACCGTTGTCCATTCTGCTACCGAAACACTGCATCAACATGCCTTTTCTCCTTACGTTTTGTTCGCTGGTTGCGCCATGGTTTGTCCGATCGCCCAAATGAAGCCGGTGAGTTCTCGCGCGATAGCCGTGCAAACCTGTACCTTGAGCTTGCCTCGACCTTCGAGCAGTTTGTAACGCCCGCACATGCGCTTTTGCGCCGTCCAGGCTATCTCTTGAATCGCCTCTGGGGTCTTCTCGGCTCTGCGTTGCAAGGTGGCAGTTTTACGTGCTGGGTGGCGGTACGTCCAGGCCGCCTCCACCAGCACCCGACGAACATGGCCGTTGCCGGTCTTGGTGATGCCACCACGCGATTTCTTTCCCCCGCTGGAGTGTTCACTTGGCACCACGCCCAGATAGGCCATCAGTTGGGGAGCTGAGGCGAAACGCTTGAGGTCCCCAATTTCGGCCACGATCGTTGTTGCTGTCAGCAGGCTCACTCCACGTAAGGCCATGAGAGCCTGGATCGTTTCCCAGAACACCGATTCAGACGCTGCCGTTGAAATTTGTTTGTCCAGTGCATCAATGCGTTTGTCCATGGCCTTGACCATGTCCACATATTCCTGGAACACGATTTGCTGAACAGGTTGCGCAAACTTCACCTCTTCAAACCACCGGTAGTGGGCCTGCGTCCAGTTGCTTTTGCCGTCGTAGCTTCTGCCATGCCTGAGCAAGAAGGCCAACAAGCGCTGTTTGGCTTGGCGCTGAAGGTGTTTCATGTCTTCACGCGCCCGTGTCAAATCGCGCAGGGCTTCCTGTGCGCCATCGGGCACCCATACCGCTGTCAGTTCTCCAGCCCGGTGCAATCTCGCCAACGACAGGCTATCGCGCCGGTCGGTCTTGACCCGATCGCCTGCCTTCTTCGGAATCAGCGAGGGTGCCACAACCTGGCAGGCCCATCCAAAATCAGTCAACTGGCGATGAATGCCGTACCCGCAGGGGCCTGCTTCGTAGCAGAACTTCAGGTCGGCTTTGTCCTTGCAAAGTTGCTTGACCAGCTTTTCGATCGCCTGTGGCGTGTTGGCAATCTCCCCAACATAGCGCACTTCGCCACCACCCGAGGGTGCCACCGCCACCGCAATCGTCTCTTTGTGCACATCCATTCCTACGTACTTGATAAACTCGTTCACGATCTGCCTCCTCAATTTCGGCTCTGCGCCTTCGGTTGAAAAACCCCAAGCGTAATCCGCGTCGCTTGAGGTTGGCAGGTCAATACATGATGTCTAACCCGGTTTAAGGCCGGGTTTCTCATTTTTGGGGCTGGTACGTTTCCGACAGGTTCTCCAAAGGGGATTTATCACTGGTGTTTAGTTGACTTCAACGTCCCATCGATTCTGGTGACATCAAGAGTACCTTCGACTTTTCATTGAAATGGATCCGAAAGGAATCAAGATTCAATTGCCTTTACCGATAGACCTAGGACCACCTACTCGACTGACGGGGCCAAATATGAATGTTTCCAGCACCACTGTGGCACAGGTAACGACTTCCACCGGGCAAAGTGATACGGCTGACGCAGTGAATATTGCTGTCCTTAGAAAGGCTCTGGACCTCCAAGGATCTGCGGCAACGGCTTTGATTCAGGCACTTCCTCAACCTTCACTTGCAACTCAAGGAAACGTGGGAACAAAAGTCAATACCTTTTCCTGACACCGTCAGAGTCATTCCATTGCCTATTTGTGTGCCGACGCAAAGAAGGTTGAAAATTGCTGAGTGACTAAAGCCCACCGATCTATTTCGCACCACATGCCGGTTGCCGCCTGGCTGATGAGCCTTTTGCTCTGCGGCGCTGCCCTGGCTAACACTCAAAGCGGAGAGACGGCGACCACAAACCCAAAGAAATCCGGCTCAAAGATCTACAAATACCTGCAGAACGGAACACCGTCCTTTTCGGATGTACCGCCGAGTA
>CAJBMJ010000117.1 GCA_903954045.1 uncultured beta proteobacterium
ACGAGATCGACATTTTTGAGCAGCTGATCGCATCTGCCGCCCGCGCCACCGGCTGCGCCGACCTGCAAAACAAGAGCTTGCGCGTGATCGCCGACCATATTCGCGCCACCGCCTTTTTGGTGAGCGACGGCGTGGTGCCCAGCAACGAAGGGCGCGGTTATGTGCAGCGCCGCATCGTGCGCCGCGCCATTCGCCACGGTTACAAGCTGGGCCAGAAAACGCCGTTTTTCCACAAACTGGTCAAAGACTTGGTGCAGGTGATGGGCGCGGCCTATCCCAACCTGGCCAATCAGGAAGCCCGTATCACCGAAGTGCTGCGCGTGGAGGAAGAGCGCTTCTTTGAAACCCTGGCTACCGGAATGCAGATTCTGGATGAGGCCTTGGTCGGCGATGTGAAAGTACTCCCTGGTGACGTGGCCTTCAAACTGCACGACACCTACGGTTTCCCGCTCGACCTGACCAATGACGTTTGCCGCGAAACCGGGGTGGAAGTCGATAGCGCAGGATTCAACGCTGCCATGGAAGCCCAAAAAGCCAAGGGCCGAGCTGCTGGCAAGTTCAAGATGGACAAGGCCTTGGATTACTCCGGTGCTGGCAACACCTTTGTGGGCTACGAGCAGCTGACGCAAGCTACAAAAATCGTAGCGCTTTATGCAGACGGTACAAGCGTTGCAACCCTAAAAGCCGGTCAATCTGGCGTGGTGGTGCTCGATAGCACCCCGTTTTATGCCGAGAGCGGCGGCCAGGTGGGTGATCAGGGGGCCGTGTTCTGCGATGGCGGCCTGTTTCAGGTGGAAGATACCCAAAAGATCAAGTCTGACGTGTTTGGACACCACGGCGCAGTGAAGAGCGGCATTCTGGCCGTCGGCGACGCAGTTACAGCCCATGTGGACGCATCAGTGCGCGCCGCCAGTATGCGCAACCATTCGGTGACGCATCTGATGCACAAGGCCTTGCGCCAGGTCCTCGGCGAACATGTGCAGCAAAAGGGCAGTCTGGTGGATGCGGAGAAAACCCGCTTCGACTTTACGCACAACGCCCCCGTGACGGATGCGCAGATTTGCGAGATTGAGACCTTGGTCAATGCTGAAATTGTGGCCAACGCGCCCACCCAGTCGCGGCTTATGCCCATTGAAGACGCCAAGCAAACCGGCGCAATGATGCTTTTTGGCGAGAAATACGGCGACATCGTGCGTGTCATGGACATTGGCACCACCACCGAGTTGTGTGGTGGCACGCACGTAAAGGCCACTGGCGACATTGGCTTTTTCACCATCACTGCCGAAGGCGGCGTGGCGGCTGGCGTGCGCCGTGTCGAGGCGGTCACCGGCCTGGTGGCGCTGAACTATGTGCAGGGCATGGAAGCCACTTTGGGTGGCGTGGCGGGCACGCTGCGCGTGACCAGCGGCGAAGTGCCCGCCCGCGTGGAAAGCTTGCTCGGCCAGATCAAGGATCTGGAAAAAGAATTGGCTGCTGCCAAAGGCAAACTGGCTTCTGCGCAAGGTGACGAACTGGTAGGCAAAGCTGTGGAAGTCAAGGGCGTGAAAGTCCTGGTGGCACGCTTGGAAGGTGCCGATGTCAAAACCCTGCGCGACACCATGGACAAGCTCAAGGACAAGCTCAAAACGGCGGTCATTGTTCTGGCCGTGGTCGATGGTGACAAAGTTCAGATTGCAGCGGGTGTCACCTCTGACACCACAGGCAAGGTCAAAGCGGGCGAACTCGTCAACTTCCTGGCGGCCCAGGTAGGCGGCAAAGGCGGCGGCAAGCCCGACATGGCCATGGCCGGTGGTACCGAGCCCGGCAAATTGCCAGCGGCACTGAACAGTGTTCAGGCCTGGGTGGCAGCCAAGCTCTAAAAGCGCTCTTGCAGTCGGCGGGCCAAATCGCCCGCCTGCTCCTGCTCAATTGGACGTGTGTCCGGCGCAAGGTGTGACTGGATCAAGCGCTTCAGCGTTTCAAGGTGAGGAGTCACGGTGCCAAAAAACAGGGCATCTGACTGCCTGGCCAGCAGAAGGGTGGGGAAGTTCTCCACTTCAATGGGGTCCACCAGATCCGCTTCGTCTTCAATATCTACCCACACAAATTTCAATGTTGGAAATTCGGCTTGAAGCTGCTCAAAAGGCGCCCGGTAATCATTGCAGGTGTTGCACCACTGCGCGCACAGGCAAGCGACCAGCAGGGCGGCATTGTCGGGAACGTTTGCGGGCTGGTTCAAAGACATGGCGCAATGATCGCATGGCTTGAGGCTTGTCAGTCCAATGCTAGCCCGAGGTTTTACACTCTGGCGTTCACCCAATCCATGACCCGATCTATTGCAAGGCCCCCATGAGTGCATTTTTGGAAGAAACCGTAACCAGCGTCCACCATTGGACTGACCGTCTTTTCAGCTTCAAGACCACCCGCGACCAGGCATTGCGCTTCTCCAACGGGCACTTCACCATGATCGGGCTGCGGGTGGACGGCAAACCTCTGCTGCGTGCCTACAGCATCGTGAGTGCCAATTACGAAGACCATCTTGAGTTTTTGAGCATCAAGGTGCAGGACGGCCCTTTGACCTCCCGCCTGCAGCACATCAAGGTAGGTGACAAGATCATTGTGGGCAAAAAACCGACTGGTACCTTGCTTATTGACTACCTGCTGCCCGCCAAGAACCTGTACCTGGTTGGCACCGGCACAGGCCTCGCCCCCTTCATGTGCCTGATCCGCGACCCCGCAACTTACGAAAAATTCGAGAAAGTCATCTTGTTCCACGGTGTGCGCGAAGTAAAGGAACTCGCCTATACCGAATACATCACCATGGATCTGCCCAACCACGAGTACTTGGGCGATTTTGTCAAAGAGCAGTTGCTTTACTACCCCAGCGTAACGCGTGAGCCCTTCAAGAACCGTGGCCGTGCCACCGACCTCATGGCCAGCGGCAAGCTTGAGGCCGATCTGGGCCTACCCAAACTCGATCCTGCCAATGACCGCATCATGATTTGTGGCAGCCCGGCCCTCAACAAAGACATGCGCGTTTTGCTGGATTCGCGTGGCTTCAAAGAGGGCAGCACTACAACGCCCGGCGACTACGTGGTCGAACGCGCTTTCGTTGAACAATAAATTTACCGAGCAAAACAAGCCATGTCCCATTTCGACCTTTACGCCATCGGCAACGCGCTGGTGGACTCCGAATACGAAGTCACCGACGCGCAATTGCAAGCCATGGGGGTTGAAAAACGCCACATGACGCTGATCGATGCGGAGCGGCGTGCAGCCCTGCTGGCTGCTGTGCAGGGTATGCACAGCAGGCGCACCGGCGGAGGCTCTGCGGGCAATACGGTGGTGGCGCTGGCCCAGCTGGGCGGCAAGGCGTTTTATTCCTGCCGTGTGGCAGACGACGAATTGGGTGCGTTTTACCGGGATGATCTGGTTGCCAACGGCGTCGCCACCAATCTCACAGGCTCCCA
>CAJBMJ010000118.1 GCA_903954045.1 uncultured beta proteobacterium
CACCAAAAAGGCCAATCGTGATAGGCTGGTCCCTGGTTTGGGCTGACGTTACAGCAGACAGACTCCACACCAGAAACGGGATAAGAAAGTGGCAATACTTGCGTGTATTCATTGGTTTGAGGGCCTCAGTAGTTGATGGGTAGCAATACTGCTGGCGGCGATGAGTGCCCACACGATACCGTGGCCTTGCTTCACCAACTGTACGAAGTACTGACAAGGTTGCCGTTCAGCGCAATAGTCTACCGGTTCGACTCGGACGCACGCCGGGCTCTGTGCCCGTACGAGCCATGCCGATTAAACGACCGCGCAGGAAATAGAGCCTGATCGTCGCGCTGCGCAGCAAAACATAGATCAAACAGGCCGCTAGCCCGTAGATTCTGGCGATCAACACCGCCCACAGGTAGTGCGTCTGCATCAGCGTGTGATTGCGCATGGGCTTGTCTAGGTACACGGTGGAGCAGCTCGGCGCGTCAAAGCCGGTCAGCCACATGGCGCAGACAAACGCCAGTCGCAGCGGGTCGTCCGTGTCTTTGAACTTTTCGTCCAGGCCGGGGTTGGACTCATTCATGCGCTTGCGGTGAGGCTCAATGTCCAGCCCCAGTTTTTGCATCTGTTGAATCTCGTTTTGCCCGGGCGACACGATCACGGCCATGTCGGTGGTCGTCAGCACGTTCAGCCGCTGTTTCAATTCAGCCATGCGAACATCGCGCCGGGCTTGCTCGGCGTTCATGCCGCCTTCAACCGGCACATAGGCCAGCTCGCCCAGCTCCTTCTGCGTCTTGGCCATATCCGCCGCCCAGTGCAGCTTCACCTTGTCGTGCATGCGCAGGGCGGTGGCCTTGTCTATGGACACCACCATGGCCTTGCCCACAAAGCCACGGCCTAGGAAATGCCGCACGATGTCCTTGGCCACCGTGTCCAAGCGGTCATCGCGGGTAATCAGGTGGTACTGCCGCCCCAGCTCGCGCTCCAGCTTGGCCTCTTGCTCGGGGTCCAGGTCGGCATCTTCAATCAGTTGGTAGATGTCTTCATTCAGGTCGGGGTTGACCAGTTGCAGTTCGGGCGTGCGGTTCTCGTAGAACAGCGGCACCGTGGCTCCGTCTTCGATGGACTGCTGGAAGTCGTAGATCGACACATAGTCGCCAAATACTTCCTTGGTGCGCTCTTCGCCTGCAATCAGCGGTGTGCCGGTAAAGGCCATGAACATGGCTTTGGGCAGGGCAGAGCGCATATTCAGCGCCAGCGTGTCGTACTGACTGCGGTGCGCCTCATCGGTCAGCACGATCACATCAGAACGGTCGCACAGCAATTCAGGCGTCTGAAATTTATGCACCAGGGTGAACACATAACGGTGGTTGCCGCGCAGCAGTTCGCGCAGGTGCGCGCCGCTGGCGGCATGGCATTCGTCGCCTTCTGCATCACTCACGGCACCGACGGACTTGAACGTCTTGGCAATCTGTTCGTCCAGCTCGGTGCGGTCGGTTACCACCACAAACGTCCAATTGCCCACCAGCTTGCGCAGCACCTTCTGGGCGTAGAACACCATGGAAAAGCTCTTGCCGCTACCCTGCGTCTGCCAAAACACACCGCCGCGCCCGTGGCCCAACTTGCGGGCTTGCAGCATGGAGGCGATGGCGTTGTTAACACCCAAAAACTGGTGATTCTGCGCAATGATCTTGACCAGCCCCGCCTTGTGTTCAGAAAACAGCGTGAAGTTCTCCACCAAATCCAGCAGGCGGGTGCGATCACAGGTGCCGCGCAGCATGACTTCCAGTGACACGCGGCGCGGCTCGTCTTCACGGGCAATGCGCTTCCATTCCACCCAGCGACCCCAGTCGGCAGTGAGTGAGCCCACGCGGCTGTCCGTGCCGTTGGAGGCAATCATCAGCGCGTTGAACCAAAACAGGTTGGGTATCTGCTGCTTGTAGTGGGTCAGGTTTTCGTCAAAGGCAGCGCGGGCAGGCACACCGGGCTTTTTGAGTTCAATCACCACCCACGGCAAGCCGTTGATAAAGCCCACCAAATCGGGGCGGCAGGTGTAGAGCGCGCCGGTCACGCTGAACTGGCTGACCAGCAAAAAGTCGTTGTTCTCGGGGGTGTCCCAATCCACCACGCGCAGGCGCTCGGTCTTTTGCCCGCCATGGGCATGGTCTGGCACGGACACCACAATGCCTTCTTTGAGCAGCCGATACACCTCGCGGTTGGCGGCTTCCAGCAGCATGGCCGAACGGTCGCGGGTGATTTCGTCGATAGCGTTGTTAATGGCCTCTGCGGGTAGGGCTGGGTTTAGCCGAACGAGTGCCGAGCGCAGCCGGGTGGCCAGTACCACCTCGCCTTTGGTTTCACGCCCCAGCGTGCCAGCAGCGCCCAGCGTTTCTTCCATGGCGGACACCGTCTGCCAGCCCAAGTCGGCAAACAGGCCAATAGCCGGTTGCTCTACGAGTTGGTCTTCGGTGTAAGCGTGGGCCATCAGTGCGTGCGACCGTGCGCTAAACCGTCGCTTCGGCGGGAGCCCAGCCTTTGCTGGATAGGTGTTGCCACGCCTTGGTCAATTGCTCTGGTTTGAGCGTGCGGCGTTTGCGGGCGTTCCATTCCTGCACCGCGCTGGCAGCCGCCTCGGGGGACAGCATGGCCTCGGGGTTATGGCACATCACCCAATGCACCGAACTCAGCAACTCCAAGCCAACAGGGTCTTCATAGCCTTCGATCAGGTCGGTGACGCGCTCCATGCGCTGGCGAATCGTCGCGTCTTCTTGCAAAAAAGCCTGCGCCTCATCTACCGCGCCCGGCAGCAACTCGATGGCTTTGGTGGGCGAGTCTTTTCCGTCGCCATAGCCTTGGGTGTAATGGCTCTCCAAGCGAATCAACACCTGCCGCAAGTTCTTTGCGTAGGGGCCAAAATCTTTGGCTTCGTACTGCAAGCGCAGGGGCTGGCCAGCGACCTGCAAAAAATACATCAGCTTGTGGATTTCCAACAGACTCACAAATGGGTCGAGCAAGCCTTTGAGGTAACGGTCCATGAGCGCAATTAACGCGGCCTGGCCAATGGTCATTTTGGGGCGCTCGGTACGGTTGGGCATGTTTGCCGCCGCTGGCGTTGCGCCGGGCGCGAACACCAACACCCGCACCTCAGGCAAGTCGCCCAGTGCTGATTCAATCATGGGGCGCACCTCGGCCCAATCCAGCCCGCCATGGCCACATCCCAGCGGGGGCACAGCAATGGAGCGAATGTTCAAGCGCTTGATGGTGCCCACCAAGTCTTGCAGCCCCGTTTGAATATCTGCCTTGCGGCTACCAGCGCGCCAATGTCCCTTAGTCGGGAAGTTGATGATCCAGCGCGGGCCACCGACCAGGCCGCCCATGTCGAACACATGCACCTTGCCCAGTTGCACATCACCCGCCTTGCAGGCATTTTCATAGGCACGGAACATTTGTGGATAGGCTTGTTTGAATTGCAGCGCAATGCCCTTGCCCATGATGCCCACCGTGTTGACGGTGTTCACCAGTGCTTCGACGGGCGCATTCAGTAGGTTACCTTCGGTGGATTCGATCATGTTCAGTAGTACCAGTTGGGCTCCACGCGCACGGTGGGGCGATGGGCGTGGTTTGTCAGCATATTTTGCACTTGTTGGGCCACCACTGGGTTGTGACAACCCACGGTATGGAAGCCCGACCAGTCAAAGAAATCAGTCACTAGAAATTCGGCTGATTTTTGGTAGATTTTGCCTTGCCACTGGGTGGCGCGGATGGCTGCCCAATCCAGTTCTGCAAGTGCTGCCAAATCAGATGAAAAATTGGTGTGACGGGTAGCCGCATTGCCATCACTAATGGCCCAAGGTCTGTTTTGACCAATGCCAACGGCTAGGGTGCTGACCAAATGCACGATGGTGCGTTGGCAACCAACAGGGCGGCCGGTGTTGCCCATATTGACCGTGTAGAGCATGGGCGAACGTGGGCAGAAATAGAAGGGCACAAACTCACCCACAAACCGGTTCCCACAGCAATCCACCCGAATCTCGGTCATACGCCGCTGCTTGATGTGCTCATAGCCAATCACCGCCGGGTTGTGCCGCGCCATGGCCGCATCGGAGCGCAGGCCACCACCCGCCAGAATGCCGGGCAGGTTGTCCACATC
>CAJBMJ010000119.1 GCA_903954045.1 uncultured beta proteobacterium
AATGCCATTGAAGCTCGTCATCCTCGGCGCCAACGGTGCCCTGGGCAGCCAGGTAACCCGTCTCGCCCTGCAGGCCGGACATGCCGTGACGGCTGTGGTGCGCGACCCAGCCAGGCTAGACCCACACGAAGCCCCGGGGCTAACGGTGCGAAAAGCCGACATTGCCACCCTGCACGCCAACGAACTGGCGGCATTGGTGCAGGGGCACGACGCTCTGATCAACACGGCCGGCACGGTGACCCAGGGCGACGCCTTTGTGTCCTTGGTGGACCGCATCGTGGCGGCGGTGGAAACACTGCCCGCAGCGCAGCAGCCAGTTTGTTGGTTTCTGGCAGGCGCAGGGCTGCTGGACTTTGATGCCCGCGGCCGCCGAGGTCTGGACTTGCCGGTGATCAGAAAGACTTATTGGCCCCATGCCAGGAACCTGGCGCGCCTGGAACGCAGCCCGTTGGACTGGCGGTTGCTGTGCCCAGGGCCGATGGTGGCGTCCGAGCCGGTAGGCGTTGCGCGCCTACGCACCAGCGCCGACAAGCTGCCCGTGACGATGCCATCTTTCATGGGTGCATTGCCGGGCGTGCTGGCTTTGCCGCTCTTTGCCAAGCGTATGCCGGAGATGATCATCTCCTACGCCGACGCCGCGGCGCTGATACTTGCAAACTTGCATCCGGACAGCCCATACAAGCGTCGACGTGTGGGCCTGGCGCTACCGCAGGGCATGCGTGGCTCCAAGGACCAGTGGAGCGCCCGCAAGATGTGATTCTCCCAGGAGGGCGCCGCAGCTGTTGCGCCACCGGCGACGGTTAAGGGTCTTTAGTGAGTTCGCAGAAACGTTGGAATGAACGGCAGGTATACTTTTTTTTGGCTTTGAATTCCCTTCTTTAGAGGGAAAGTTCCATCCTTGCGCCACTCCAAAGGAATGGGCTCAATCAAGTTAAGCGATGCGAGGCTTCACTCTGGAGGCGGCCAGTTTGGCATTCAACCGCGCCACTTCAACATCGGCGTCAAACGCTAAGGCAACGCCCATGCGGCGCTTGGTAAAACTCTCGGGTTTTCCAAACAGACGGATGTCCGTATTCGGTACGCGCAAAGCGTCATCCACGCCGTCAAACACAATGCCCTGCGCTTCCACACCGCCGTAAATGACAGCGCTGGCACCGGGGGTCCGCAGCGCGGTGTTGACCGGAAGACCCAGAATGGCGCGCGCATGCAACTCGAACTCGCTCTGCACCTGGGTGGTGAGAGTCACCAGACCAGTGTCGTGCGGGCGGGGGCTGACTTCACTGAACCACACCTGGCCGCCCTTGACAAACAATTCCACGCCAAACAGTCCCAGACCGCCGGGTTGTCCGTCATGGCCCATGCCAAGGTTGTCGGTCACGGCCTTGGCAATCTGGCGGGACTTTTCCAACGCGGCGGGCTGCATGGCGTGCGGCTGCCAGCTTTCCACGTAATCGCCGCTGACCTGAATGTGGCCTATCGGCTCACAAAAGTGCGTCTCGATCTGTCCTTCTGCGCCCCTTGCGCGCACGGTGAGCTGCGTGATTTCGTAGTCAAAGTCGATAAAGCCTTCCACGATGACGCGGCCGTGGCTTACCCGCCCGCCGGCCATGGCGTAATCCCAGGCTTTTTGCACATCGACGGGACCGTCTATCTTGCTTTGTCCTTTGCCGGATGAGCTCATGACCGGCTTGACAACGCAGGGAAAGCCAATGCCCGCATCAATGGCAGCCTGCAACTCGGCCAGCGAATCGCAAAATTGGTAGGGGCTGGTGGGCAGCCCTAGAGTCTCGGCGGCAAGGCGGCGGATACCTTCACGGTCCATGGTGAGGCGGGCCGCGCGTGCAGTAGGCACCACACGCACCGTGCCTGCGGCCTCGAGCTGCTCGAGCATAGGCGTGGCAATGGCCTCGATTTCTGGAACCACCAACAATGGCCGTTCGGCTTCGATAAGCGCTTTTAACTGCTGCGGATCACTCATGGTGATGGTGCGGGCATGGTGCGCCACCTGCTGACCCGGCGCATGGTCGTATCGGTCTACCGCAATGGTTTCCACGCCCAGGCGCTGCAGCGCAATCAACACCTCTTTGCCCAATTCACCGGAACCCAGCAACATGACTTTCGTCGCATGGGGAGACAAGGGCGTGCCGATAGTGGTCATGTTCTGGTTCACAATCTGATCATGGAAACGCCCATTTTATCTGTGCAACATTTGCGCAAACGCTACGGTGATGCCACCGTAGTCGATGATGTTTCGTTTGAAATTGCGCCCGGTGAATGCCTGGGTGTGATTGGTCCCAACGGCGCAGGCAAAACCACCACCATTCGCATGTGCCTGGGACTGACCGTTCCGGACGAAGGCAGCATTGCAGCTTTCGGACTGCAGATGCCGAAAGACGCCCTGAAAATCAAGGCCCGCCTGGGCGTGGTTGGCCAGATGGATACACTGGACCCCGACTTCAGCTGTGCCGAGAATCTATTGGTGTACGGCCGCTACTTTGGTCTGAAAGACGCCTTCATCCGCCAGCGCATTCCCCAGTTGCTCGAATTTGCCGCGCTCACCAGCAAAGCGCAAGCCAAGCCAGGAGAACTGTCTGGCGGCATGAAACGACGCCTCTCACTGGCCCGTGCACTAGTCAACGACCCGCAATTGCTGCTGCTCGACGAACCCACCACAGGTCTGGATCCGCAGGCACGCCACCTGATGTGGGAGCGGTTGCAGTTGCTGCTGCAGCAAGGCAAATCGATATTGCTCACCACCCACTTTATGGACGAGGCCGAGCGCTTGTGCTCACGCCTGCTGGTGCTAGACCACGGAAAAAAGATAGCCGAAGGCAAGCCCCGCGATTTGATTGCGCAGCACCTGGAGCCCGACGTGGTCGAGGTTTACGGCAGCGGTGCGCTGGCGCTGGCCGACAGCCCTTTGCGCAACCTGGCCTCGCGGGTGGAGGTGAGCGGCGAAACTGTATTTTTCTATACCAAGCAGGCCAGTGGCTTGTTGCTGGCTCTGGCAGAACACCCCCAGTTGCGCACACTGCACCGGCCCGCCAACCTGGAGGACCTGTTTCTCAAGCTCACCGGCCGTCAGATTCGGGAGGATTCTTGAATATGTGGTCCGCTCCTCATGTCTCCATGCGTTTCTGGCCTGTTTTTCTGCGCAACCTGCTGGTGTGGCGCAAACTCGCCATCCCTAGTCTGGTAGGAAACATTGCCGAGCCCCTGATGTGGCTGGTGGCCTTTGGCTACGGCATGGGCGCGCTGGTGGGGCAGGTCAATGTAGGCGGTGAGCCTGTGCCCTACATTCTGTTTCTGGCCAGCGGGTCGATCTGCATGAGTGCCATGAACGCCGCATCCTTTGAGGCCCTCTACTCCGCTTTTTCGCGCATGCATGTGCAGAAAACCTGGGACGGCATCATGAATGCGCCGGTGGGTCTGGACGACATTGTGCTGGCCGAGATGCTGTGGGCCGCTTTCAAATCACTTTTTACAGTCACTGCTATTCTGGGCGTGATGCTGGCGCTGGGCATCAGCCATAGCCCGAAATTATTGGTGGCCTGGCCGATTCTGCTGGGTGTTGGCATTACCTTTAGCTGTATGGCGCTGGTGTTCAACGCCATGGCCAAGGGCTATGACTTTTTTACCTACTACTTCACCCTGTTTCTCACGCCCACCATGTTTTTGAGTGGCATCTTTTTTCCCCTAGAGCAGTTGCCCGGCGCAGTGCGGGTGCTGGCAGACTGGCTGCCACTGTCCAACGCCGTGGCGCTGGTGCGTCCCTTGTTCATGGACCAGTGGCCCAGTGACGTGATTCGTCCCACACTGGTGCTGGTGGTGTACGCTGCTGTGTCGTTCTGGGTTGCACTGGCTCTCACCCGCAAACGGTTTGCCAAATAGCTTTTTTCGACTGATTCAGTTCGTCAGACCAAGGCCAGCAATGTTCAAGACTATGTTCTGGATTGCATTGCTTCTCGCGCTTTTTGCTGCATTGCCTTCGTCGGCACAGCTCAAGGTGAACGACATTTCCATGCGTGAGGATCGTGGTGGAACTGACTCCATAGCAACCGTTGCTTTGCTGCCAGACTCGGCTTTTGTGCCAATCCCCAATGGCTTAAGTGCAGGCTTTACTCGTTCAGTACATTGGCTGAGAGTGAAGGCGCAAGCGCCGCAGGGCGCATCCGGGGATTGGTGGCTGGAAATTCATCCGGGCTATCTGGACGAAATCCGACTGTACGCTCCCGATCCAGCGCGTCCTGGTCAGTTCATTGAACGCCGCACTGGCGACATATTTCCGTTTTCACAACGCGAGTCGCCGTATCGGGGATTTCTTTTTCGGGTCACTTTGACCGAAAACGAATTACACACATTTCACATACGTTTGCAGACCACAAGCACGTCGCTCATGATGCTGAAGATTTGGCCAGTTACCCATTTTTACGCAGCCGTTTTTGGCGAATATGCGCTCCTCGGAGCTGCCCTTGGATTGCTCACCATCATTCTTTTGATCAACTTGATCTATTGGTGGCACCAGCGCGATTCAGTCATTCTTCAATACATTGCGTATATTGCGGCGGCTCTGATCAACTCCATTTTCGTCCAAGGCTTCGCCGCGCAATTTCTGTTGCCTGATAGCCCTGCGCTTGTGAACGACTTGCAAAATGTAAGCAGCTTTCTCATGACAGCCGCAGCAGGCCGCCTGTATCAGTCGGTTCTCATGATTGAACGCCGGCATCTCCTATTGCGGCCCCTTTACATCACTATGACTGCGCTTCCGTTATTGCTGATGGTGGCCATACCACTTGGATATTTCACCGAGGCCCAGCGAATTGTCATTGCGTACGCCATGTTCATGACACCCGTTTCGCTTTTGCGAAGTCTTCAGTTGCTGCGACACAGCATTGCTGGCGGAGCCGCACTCGTCGTGGCGACCATGAGTAGCGTTGTTGCCATTGCGCTAGCAACATCACAATTGCTTGGTTTCTTCTCTCACAACTTTGCGATTCTTCACGCATTTTTGATCGGCATTATTGGTAATGTCATCGCATTGCATCTCGCTATCGGCGCGCGCACACGGGCCGAGAAAATACTGCACCAGAAAATGGCGGCGCATGCGCAGCAATCCGAAACGCGTGCCGAGAGCGAGATGCGAGCGCGTGAAGAGCAAGCGAACTTCATTTCCATGATTACCCACGAGATCAAGACGCCGCTGTCCAGCATTGCTGCTGCAGCTGACGCAATGGAGATACTGGTAACAAATGTATCCGCCGATGTCACGAAACGCCTTGATCGCATCCGCAAGGGGGTGCTACGCGTGAACAGTATCTTTGACCGCTATCTGCAAATGGATCGCGCCGATAACGCCCGACTTTTGCCAAATTTTCAATTGCACTCGCTGCATGACGTGATCGAGCGTGCGGCCCTTCAACACCCTGATTCGCCCAATCGCTTGCGCGTCCATCCAACACAGGATGTCGACCTTGTTTGTGATGCTGACCTGCTGGCAACGGCTATTCTCAACATCATCGACAACGCAATGAAGTATTCTCCTGCGGACGAACCGGTAGACCTGACTACCGCCCTTGTTCATGGCGAGCAAATCGTCATCGAAGTAATTGACAGCGGCCCCGGGATCCATGTCGATCAGCGCGAAACCATTTTCCACCGCTACATTCGCTCCCCTGAGCATGTCAGCGTGCCCGGCATTGGCGTCGGACTATCTCTTGTGAGAACGATTGCGGCAATTCACCACGGAAGCGTCACGGCATTAGACAGCGACGGCGGGGGTGCCAGGTTCCGTTTCACCTTGCCCCTTAGCGGGGGAAACGAAATGTCAGGAATTGACAGCTAGCTCAAACTCACCCTCCTAGAATCGATCGGTGTCCCGGATTGAGGATTTGCCGTTGTGATTCGCGTACTTGTTATTGAGGACGACTACGACCTGCTCGACGATATCGTTTTCGGTTTACGTCATGAAGGTTTTGAGACATCGGGTGCACCCGACGGCATAGGCCTGATGGACCGACTTGAGCATCAACCCGTGGACTGTCTTGTCCTTGATTTGGCTTTGCCGGGTGAAGATGGAATTAGCATCGTCAACAAGTTGCGCAAGACCCATCCTCAGCTCGGCGTGGTGATGCTCACCGGGCGTACAAGTGTTGCCGACCGCATCATCGGGCTTGAATCTGGATGCGATATCTACCTTTGTAAACCGGTTGAACGGCGCGAACTCGCTGCTGCCATTCGAGCCGTGTCCCGCCGCATATTGCCGCCCACGCCGCACAAAGTTATCTGGATTCTTGAGCGCGATGGAATGCGATTGCTTGGCAAAGATGGCATTGAAATTTCCCTGACCCGTCAGGAGCTGCTTTTGTTGAAAGTATTTTGCGGTGCCTACGGTGGCGAAGCCTCCCGGAAAAGTCTGATTGAGGGATTGGGCGGTAACTATCTGGACTATGACCAACGCCGACTGGAAACCCTGATAAGCCGGTTGCGCCGAAAAATCGCCCAGGCCACTGGCACACACCAGGTTATTCGCGCACTGCGTTCTGAAGGTTACATGTTCATTGAGCCAATCCTGGAACGACTGCCTTAATTAGAGCGGCGCAACTGCAAACAATGGTGCGATTCGAGCCGGACACAGGTCCGCAATGTCAGAAATTGACAGCATAAATTGGCCTAACTTTTTTAAACTTTATCGTTAGTAACCATGCGCTCGCAAGGGTTCGCTTAACTTAAAGGAATTGGTAAGTTTATGGAAAATCATGCTCAACAAACTCGCTCAACGATTGGTCACCAGGAAATTCGCAGCGTGCTGTCGAAGACATTCTTGGCTCTATTGACTTGCATGGCCTTGACCCCTGCGAATTCAGGCACACTGACCAACGTCTCGGTAACGGCAGATACTTATGCGGTTGGTGCTCCCGCAACCTATACGTTTCGCTTTACGACAGAAACTCAATTGCTTCCGCACTTGCCAGATGACTCTCCTCCCGTGTCGGGAGACATGATTTTGTTCGTTGAATTTCCTGCTGGCTTTAGTAAGACTGGGGCCGATGACGTCGCGGGTACAGCATGCGCTGATGTAACTGTGTCGATAGGAGTGTCTGGTTCGGCTTGTGGCTATTCCAACTCCTGGGGCGGGGGAGCCAGCGGGTATGGTGCCACTTACAGGAGGTGGGTAACGGGAGATTTCGTACCCGCGGGATCTGTGGTAACAGTGACTATTGCCGGCGTAGTGAATCCAACATCGCCCGGTCAAAGCGGTCCCTTTGTTATCAGAACGGCCCCCGTTTCTTCCTCCAATACACCTTACGACACCCCCGCCGCTGCGCCAACAGTAACGATTAGCGCTGCGGTGGAAAGTATCCCTACCCTCTCGGAGTGGGGCATGATCATTCTCAGCAGCATCATGGCACTGTTTGCCTTCGCGCACTACCGCAGGCGCGGGAACTATTCGCGATAGCAGCACAGCCGGAATGGGTCCGCAATGTCAGAAATTGACAGCATAAATCGGATTGATTTTTTTACCCTTCGCCGATTCTCCTGCGTCCTACCACTTGATTGCAGGCACCACCACAATCCAAACAAAGACATTTTCACCAATGAAGAACCAAGCATGCCGTACCGTGCGTAACGACACAACTCGTACCGCTCTGACGGTGGTCAGAGATCATGGAAACTTCATAAAATGAGTATCAACCGATTCGCCTTGACTGCGGCATTGCTGGTTGCCAGTGGGCATGTTTCTGCGGCGGTGCTCTACAGCCAACTAGACAACGCCAGTGGCACCAATGCGGTAGCCCAAAAAGTGGAAGCAATGTCTCAGGAGTTCGACACTGAGGGGGCCGACGATTTCGTCATCCCCAACGGAACGAGCTGGTCAATTTCTAATGTATCCGTGTCGCACACCGGTTTTAACGCCAGATCGACAGTCAATGTCATCTTCTACACGAACAACGCGGGCCTGCCTGGTACTGCCACCTGCACCTACAACGCATTGCCGGCCACCAACAACTCCGGAGCGCTGGCCATTACCCTGCCGACTTCATGCCAGCTGTCTGCAGGAACGCACTGGATGGGGATACAAGTGAATCAGGATTTCTCTGCGGGTCAGGTTGGCTGGAACACCCGCAGCACCCTAAGCAACAATGCGAGTGCATGGCGCAACCCTGGCAATGGGTTTGGCAGCGGTTGTACGACCTTCGCCGCTCGGACGACGTGTAATGGTACTGGCGGCGTTAACAATCCAGATAATTTGTTTTCGATAGAGGGGAGTTCGACGGTTGCTTCTACTGAAGCCATCCCGACGCTGTCTGAGTGGGGCATGATCATTCTCAGCAGCATCATGGCACTGTTTGCCTTCGCGCACTACCGCAGGCGCGGCAACTGAAGATTTCGATCGAAAAGCAGTGTCAATACTTTCCCATCCTGCGAAATTCGCTGGTCTGTTCAAGTTGCTATTGGGTGCAATGCACTTCAGATTCAACATGCAGGCAGCGATTGCTGCGGTCATCTTTGTGTTGCTGGGGCATGGCAGCGCCTTTGGCGTCAGCCCCACCGTGTCGGCAGTGTCACCGAAAGTGGCACCGCATCAGGCCTTGGCACTGGTAAATCAGTGGTACTGCAAAACAACGCTGGCGACAGCCTAACGGTCAGCAGCAATACCAGCTTCAGCTTTGCGACGGCCATCAACAGCGGAGCAATTTACGCCGTCACCGTGCTGACCCAGCCAATGGACCAAACCTGTGTTGTCGGAAGCGGATCGGGCACGGTCATTGCCAACGTGACTAACGTCACTGTGACCTGCCTGGACAACTCAATCACAGGAAGTTATCCGAGCGGGCAAGTCACTGCTGCCATTACAGGCGGAACTTGTTTGGGATATCAATCTGGCACAACGTCGTTCACGGCACCCGTCAATGCGCCTGTTGGGCAAGTCTTTCCACACGGAGTGTTCGGCTTTACTGCGTTGAGTTGTGGCACAGGAGGGACCGTCACAATCACGCTGACCTATCCGAATACATTGCCGACCGCCACCAAGTACTGGAAGAGTATCAATGGAAGCTGGGTTGATTGGACCGATCAGGTAACTATTTCTGGCAATACCGTGGTGTTGACACTCATAGACGGTGCCTACGGTGACACCAATCCAAATCCAGGAGAGATAAGCGACCCTAGTGGACCCGCTTATCAACCAACCGTTACAAGCACATCTATTCCGACGCTTTCCGAGTGGGGCATGATCATGCTCTCTGGTCTGATGGCGCTGTTTGCCTTCGCTCACTATCGCAGAAAAAACAAGATGTTTCTCTAAATCTGAGCGGCAGATATCCGAAATGCAGGCATCTCGGGATGCCTGTTTTTTTTTCCACTGGAGTTTGGTATCCTGCGAAAGAGACTCGCCGTAATTTCGAAAGGAAGCACTGACCATGAATTACACCCAGAAACTGACTTTATCCATGGTCATTCCCACGGTGATGGTCGCAGGCGCTGGTAGCGCAGTAGTCGCCGGTGCCATCTGGCTGCAGGGTGTAGCCGCTGCGTCAGACGCCGGGTCGATCTCCGAATATTTAAGTATCGGTGCCAGTCTGACCGCTGTGCTGACCAGCATCTGTGTGGCGGTCTGCGTTGGTTTCACCATCTGGATTCGCCGCACTGCCACTCGGGTTCTGGGGGGAGAGCCCTCGCAGGCGAGCATGACCCTCGGTTCTATGGCGGATGGCAATTTGCAAGTGGATATCCACTCAACGGCAGAAGGAAGCCTGATGCACTCGCTGGAGCGTCTGGCAGTGAGTCTGCGCTCAACCATGTCAGAAACCAAGCTGGCGGTCCACAATTTCGCCAGCACGGCCAGGGAAATTGCCACTGGAAATTCAGACCTGAGTCACCGAACCGAGCAGACAGCGTCCAATTTGCGCAGCGCAGCGTCGTCCATGGAAGCCATTACGGAAGCGGTGCAGCACACCTCGGAATCAGCCCATGAAGCCGACCAGTTGGCAAGCACAGCCGCCACCGTAGCAGAGCGCGGCGGCCTGGTGATTGGGCAGGTGGTGACCACCATGCAAGGCATCAATGAGAGCTCGCGCAAGATCAACGACATTATTGGCGTCATTGACGGCATTGCTTTTCAGACCAACATCCTGGCGCTCAACGCGGCGGTGGAAGCGGCGCGCGCTGGCGAACAGGGTCGGGGATTTGCCGTAGTAGCAAGTGAGGTAAGGAGCCTTGCCAGCCGCAGTGCCACGGCTGCAAAAGAAATCAAAACACTGATTGATGACTCGGTCAACCGTGTGGAGTCCGGGGCCAAACTGGTCGCGTCCGCCGGAGAGACCATGGGAGAGATTGTCAGTTCTGTGCACCGCGTTGGCGGCATTGTGAAAGACATTTCCTCTGCATCCAATGCACAGTCCAAAGCGCTGCATGAAGTCAACGATGCCATCAATCAGCTCGACCAGATGACACAACAAAACGCCGCATTGGTAGAGCAGTCTGCAGCGGCAGCCATGAGCCTGGACGACCAGTCCCAGCGGCTTGAAAATGCAGTGTCAAAGTTTCAGACGGGCTAACTGACCAACGCGCTTGGCCCAGCGTTGCCGATCGGTTGCGCAATTGCGCAGCGTGTAGAGCGCCCACCACCCAGCGCCTTGCGCAAACTCCCCGGCGGATAGCCAAACTTGCGCTTGAAGGCGGTAATGAAGTGGTTGACGTGGGAATACCCGTGCTGGCTACACCTTCACGGGCTGGAATGACGGCAGCACCGGCTATGCCGCAAGCAGCAGCTACACCATGAGCACCAGCAACGTCACGCTGACTGCGCAGTGGAGCGCCAACCCCACTCATACTGTGACCTAAATTGGAGTCCTTGTTGTCGCATGTGTGGGGACCGGAACCATGCACCTCGTCGGCCAAGAAGAGTCGGACTCGAACCTTGAAAGATGCGGTGCAAGCGATTGCCCTATTACCGGGGTGGGTGTGCTGGGAGAGGGACGGGATGGTGCGCGTACGTAAACCACGGTTTGTGGGGAGTCCAAAACCTGGAGTTGAAATCCCTGAATGAGATTACATTTGTACTCATTCAAAGCAGCCTATTGAGCGAATCACTCCAGTGTTCTCCCTGCATAACTACATCGAAAATCGCCACGGTATCAAGTCAGATGACCTGAAATACCAATCGGTTTACATGATCTTGTCCAGCCTGCTGATCATTGCGGCAACCTATGGGGTGTTCGCTGTGTTAAACCTTACATGGCTGGCCAAATACCAGTTGCATGGTGTTTGGACCTGGCCGCTTCTGCTGTTCCTTGGCCACCTGGCCTGCTTGGCCGTGCTGTTTGACTTTCACATCCACAGCAACTTTCGTCGCACGGCGTTGAGCACCGTAATGGTGTGCTCTGGCATGTTGATTCTTTATCTTTTTCTGCGCGGAAGAAATTACGGTGCACCCATGTTTTATTTCACCATTCCTCCGATGGCGTTTATTTTGCTGGGTTGGCGCAAAGGTGGCTTCGTCTCGGCGCTAGTGATGCTAGCCGTACTACTTGCCACAGAGTTCACCTTGTCTAAACAACCCGTAACTCAGGACGACGGTATTCTGGTGGTGTCCTTTTTGAGCGTGGGAATATTGCTCAATCTTATAACCTACTTCTACGAGTCAAGCCGTCAGTTTGCCATTGAATCGGCCGAGGCCAAGAAACGTGAGATCGAAGCCGCCAACGGAGTCCTTGCTGCGCGCAACGAGGAGCAAGAGCGTTTCATGGCCATGCTGAGTCACGAGCTGAGAACCCCGCTTTCTGTAGTGCGCCTGGCCATTGGTTCATCGCAGGCGATGTCGGATTCAACCCGGCGCCATGTCAAGCAGGCTGTGCGCGATATGGATGCCCTGGTCGAGCGCTGCCTGCAGGCAGACCGCCTTCAACAAGGCCGACATGTACCCATAGTGCAAGCCTGCAACCTGAAGGACTTGCTACTGGAATTGGGGGCCGCGAGCCAGTCGCCAGAACGCATGCAGATTGAATCGCAAACTGCAACAGATACTACCCAGGATGTTCAGCTGCTGCGCGTTGCGCTAAGCAACCTGATCGACAACGCCATTAAGTATTCATCCCCCGCCAGCCTGGTGCGTGTCTCAGTCCGGCCGGAACCCAGTGGTGGTAGTGCTGGATTTCTCGTAGCAGTCTGCAATGAGGCTGGCAGCGCGGGCATGCCAGACCCTCAACAGGTTTTTTCCAAGTATTACCGTAGCCCCGGTGCGCACAGTAAGACCGGCTCCGGTTTGGGCCTGTACCTGGTTCATAGTGTGGCTGAGCGCCTTGGCGGATGGGTGCGCTATGCTCCCGTAGGCACCACGGTGTGCTTCGAATTTTGGTTGCCGGGTTGATGGCGGCGAGCCAGTGATGTAGGGTTTTGTAGGGAATGGCGGCGCTCCTGCCGTTAGGCTATATTTTTTCTTGCCCACCCCGATACACATGCCCCAAGCCCTGAACATACTGGTGGTTGAAGACCACGACGCGCTGCGCGATGTGACGGTAGAGGCACTGATTCGCCAGGGGCACCATGTGCGTGGGGTCGACTGCGCTGAGGCCGTTCCCGACGAGGCGGAACTTTGCGCTATAGACCTGATGGTGATAGATCTGAACTTGCCTGGTGAAGACGGCATCAGCCTGGCCGCGCGCATCCGGGCCGCGCAGCCCAACGTGGGCATCATCATGGTTACCGCCCGCAACCAGCTGCCCCAGCGCCTGGCCGGATACCAGGCCGGGGCCGACATTTACCTGACCAAGCCCACCTCCATTGAAGAGTTGCTTGCAGCAATTGCTGCGCTGGCACGGCGCATCAAGCCCCAGTTGCCTGAAAGCACTTTGGCGTTAGACCTTGCCGGGTTAAGCTTGACGGGCCCTTTGGGAGGAGTGGGCCTCTCTGGGCACGAGGCCACCATGCTTGCCGCACTGCTACGCGCCAAAGACCAGCAACTCGACAGTTGGCAACTGATTGCGCTGGCTGACAAAGAGGTAACCGAAGCCAGCAAAAAAGCGCTGGAAGTACAAATAGTGCGCCTGCGCAAAAAGTTGCAGCAGGCCGGGGCCCCAGAGGCCAGCATCAAGTCGGTGCGCGGGCAGGGCTACAAGCTGCTGCTAAAGATGGCGCTGCGGTCGGATTGACCCTACGCCGCCAAGCAGCGAATCAGGCACAGACCTGAACCTTCACATGTAGGGCTTGGTAGGTTTTCTCCGGGCGAGTTGGGTAGCCTCTGGCAAATTTTTTATTTGTCTGGAGCAAGACCCCATGAACAAAATCCACCGCACCGTTTGGAACGAGGCACGCCAGTGCTTCGTGGTAGCAAGTGAAACGGCCAAGGCCAAAGGCAAGGCGTCTTCGACGCGCTCGACTACGGCACAGGCGGTAACGACCGCGCTGCTGGCGCTGGGTGTTATGGGCAGTGGAGAGGCCTCGGCAGCAGAATGCACCACCGCAAATTTCCCCCTAGTAGGTACCACGCAGACTATTCCGGGTGGACAAACAGCGGAAGGGTGCTTCTTGAATGCCAGCAGGCAGACGTTCATCGTGAATAGCGGTGGCATGGTTGCGAATGGTACTTCCGGTGGTGGGCCATTGGGCGTGTATGCATCTGTCACCGGTGGCATCACCAACTCCGGGAGCATCACGGGAACGGGCCAATATGTGATTGCTATGAATCCTGCTGGAACCATCGTTGGCAATATCATCAATAACAGCAGCGGTGTAATGCAGGGCAGTCAGGGAATATTTATGTACCCGTCGGCGCTGATCAGCGGAAGCATCCAAAACGCCGGCACGATCAAAGGAACGCTAGGGGCAGCCTTTCACCTCACCGGTGCCAGCATCAGCCAAGGTATTACCAACACGGGGCTCATTCAAGCACCTGCCAATCAGCGTGCAATTGAGCTAACGCATGGATCCACGCTGACAGGTGGTTTGAACAATACGGGCACCATCTCCGCGAGCGGAACCTCGGGCTATGCCATCTATATTGACGCTGGCTCAACGGTGACCCAGTCAGTTGGCCGGGCGATTCTCTCCGAGGCCGGCGGCGCAATTACTGGCAATGTCTTCAATGCAGGGACGATCAGCTCGGCAGCCAGCACGGGTATCCAAATCAGAACGCAAACGAGCCCCATGGGCGGATTTGCCAACACCGGCACCATTAGCGCTTTGAGGGAGGCTGTCTATTTCTCCAACACGAGTCTGACGGGCAATATTTCAAATTCGAAGAGTATTGCCGGTGGCGCAGATGCTGCTGGAGGTCTGCATCTATGGGTGGCAAACGTCGCCGGAAGAATTGAAAATATTCATCCGGGCGTTATTTCCGCTAGTGGAAACGCAGGGGGAAACACAGGGCTCTATCTAGAGAGTTCCATTGTGACGGGCGGGGTCACCAACAGCGGAACGATCTCAGCTACGGGCAGCAGGGCGTCGCTGAAAGTCTTCAATCCAGGAAGCGGTTCGGGTGGCATTGTCGTCAGCGGCAGCAACACGGCCAAGTTCATCGGACCGGTGCAAGCGACCGGTGTGCCGATGACGGTGGCCAACGGTGCCACCTACACCGCCGACAACGGCAACCGATTCACCGTTTCGGGCTTCACCACCGATGGCACGCTAGGTGTTGCGGCGGGTGGTACCGCCACGGTCACAGGCAACTACACCCAGAATTCAAACGGCACTTTCCTGGTTAACGCCACAGATGCAAGCACCTATGGCAAGCTCACTGTGACCGGCACAGCGACCCTGCTCAGTGCTGCCAAGTTTGAGCTGGTCACTGGCAATGCAACCACTTGCGGCGGTATCACTGCTGGTGGCACGATTGCAGGTGTGCTGAAATCCGGCGGGGCGATGACTTCCAGCACCTTTGCCGCTGTGACCGATGACTGCGATAGCCTAGTCTTCACCGCGCAGTACAACAGCGCCACCAGCGCGATTGATCTGGTGGCCAGCACCGCTAACACCGCCCCCAGCTTTGTAGGCTCGACTAACACCTTCACCCTGGCCCAGGGGGCATCTGCCACCGACATGCGGGGCTACCTGGTCGCAAGCGAGACTGACCCCAGCCAGACCCTGACCTGGACGCAAAGCAGTGGTCCCAACCAAGGCGGTGCCTTGAGCGTGAGCGGGGCCACCGCCAGCAGCGGCAGCGGCAGCGCCAGCATTACCTCCAGCGGCACCATCAGTTACACACCCGTGGCCACCTTTGTCGGTACCGAGAGCTTTGTCGTGCAGGTGAGCGATGGCACCGGCAGTGCCCTGCGCACCCTGACTGGCACCATCGGCTCGGCGCGCACCGTTACCGTCAATGCCCTGACGCTCAACAGCATGACGGCCGGTACGTCTTTTGTCAGCCAGACCTTTACCGGTTCTGGTGGCTACGGTGCTTACGTTTGCGACATCAGCGCGGGTGCTTTGCCTACGGGCTTGGCCCTGAGCAGTGGCTGTGTCTTGTCTGGCACGCCCACCACGGCAGCCAGCTACAACTTTACGGTGCGCGTGCGGGACTCCAGCACCGGCACCGGTCCGTTTGCTGGCACGCTGCCTTACTCTTCCGTCACCGTGGCACCGGCCAACGCCGCGCCTACTTATGTCGGAGCCACCACCACGTTGACAGTAGCCCACGGCGCTGCGGCCACCGACGTTAAAGCCTTGCTGCACGCCAGTGACTCCAACGCCAGCCAGACTCTGACCTGGACGCAAACCACTGGGCCCACGCATGGCACGTTGTCTGGCCTGCCCGCCACCGCCAGTACCGGTTTGTCTGGCAGCTCAGACATCACCCCCGGTGGCACCATTACCTACCAGCCCACTGCGGGCTATGCGGGGGCTGACAGCTTTACCGTGCAGGTAAGCGACGGCACGGCTAACGCCAGCCGCACCATCAACGTGACCATCAGCCCGCCCACGGTTACGGTCAGTGCGCTGACGCTGAATACCATGACGGTAGGCACGGCCTACACCAGCCAGACCTTCGCAGCCACCGGAGGTACCGCGCCCTACACCTACACGGTTAGCGCGGGGGCACTGCCTGCAGGCCTGAGCTTGAACGCCAACACCGGTGCCCTGACCGGCACGCCCACCACGGCAGGCGCTTACAGCTTCACCATTCAGGCGACTGATTCCACCACCGGCACACACGGCACTGGCACAAGGGCCTTTAGCGGCGCGGTGCTGGGCAGTACCAGCCGGGACAACATCCAGACAAGCAATGCGGCTGTGACCGCAAACTTGGCTGTAGCGGGTTGTTCTGGTGTCACCAGTGCGGTGTTTGTGGCCGCCCCCAACGGAGCCCCGGCCAATACCGCCTTCCCCTACGGTCTACTTGACTTCACGCTCAATGGCTGTAGCGGCAGCGCCGTGACGGTTACCGTGACCTACTCGCAGCCTATACCCAGCGGGGCACTGTTCTACAAAGCAGTTAACGGGGTGTATAGCCAATACAACTACCTGAACGCCACCACCATCGGGTCCAACAGCGTGAAGTTCACTTTGGTGGACGGAGGCTCTGGCGATGATGATGGCGCGGCTAACGGAAGCATCCATGACCCCAGCGGTTTGGGCTTTGCGGCCAGCGCCGAATCTATCCCCACGCTCTCTGAATGGGGCTTGATCTCGCTCACAGGGCTGATGGGCTTGTTTGGTTTGCGCCAAATGCGCCGCAGAAAACCCACTATCTGATTGCAAGTTGTCACACACGGTGCCCACTTCGGTGGGCATTTTTCTATGCCTGCTTCACCACCATTGGTGGCGCGTAGCAATCAATACCGTAGGGTTTGGTAGGTTTTTTTCGAGCGTTTTCGGTAGGCTCCGGGCCAGTTTATTTTTCTGAAGCATGAAAGCAGCATGAACAAAATTCACCGTACCGTCTGGAGCGAGGCACGCCAGTGCTTTGTGGTTGCATCAGAGGCCGCCAAGGCCAAAGGTAAGCCGTCGTCAAAACGCAGTGCTGCGGCGCTGAAAGCCGCTGTGGCCTTGATGGCGCTGGGCGGCGCGGGTGGGGCGCTGGCTGCGGATGTGTGTACCGGTGGGCCGATTACGGTCAACGCCGTGTCGGCAGACAAATGCGTGTTCAATGCAAACGGCGAGAGCATCACCATCAACACCGGTGGTGGCTTGACATCTGGTTCCGGCTCCAGTGCCATAGGTAGCCAAGGCTTGAATTTCACCGCTGGTAATGTGGACAACAGTGGCCAGCTTTCTGGGGACTACGGCGTTCAGATATCAGGTACCGGTGTTGTGTTGGGAAATGTTATCAACCAGGCTGGAGGCACCATTTCCGGGCTGCTGTCGCCTATCTACGCAGGCAGCGGAAGCACGTTCAACGGGATTACGAACGCTGGCACCATCACGACGAGTGCAACCAGCACGGGATATGCCGTCAATCTGTTCCGTGGCCAAGTGGCTGGCAACATCGTCAACCAGTTGAATGGGGTCATTAGCGCAACCTCTAACACCAACAACTACGGCATCAGGCTTGAGGATTTTGCAACCGTGGGCGGCACCATCGACAACGCAGGCACCATCATTGGCTCTGGGCGGGGCATCAGCATTGTTAATCGCAGCGGCGCGGCCGCGCAGCTCTTGGGGGGGCTGATCAACTCAGCCACGGGCACCATTTCGGGGGCGGCGTTTGCTGGGGTGTACATCTACAACAGGCGGTCTGGCGGCGCAACCGTGACCGGTGGCATTACCAATGCTGGCACCATCATTGGCGGAGCTTCATTCGGTGGTGCGTTCACGATTACCGACGGTATCACTGTGGTGGGCGGCCTGAGCAACGAGGCCACGGGCGTGATCCGTGCCATCCCGTCAACCGACATGGCTCTGAAGCTGAGCAGCGTCAGTACCCTCAACCATCTGACGCATTTGCGCAATGCAGGGCAGATGGGTGAGGTGGGCATTGCGAACACCAACATCACCAATGGCATTACCAACACCGGCACCATCTCGGGCAACAACGGCATCAAGATGACATCTGCCGTGAGCGTGACTGGCGGGCTGGTCAACAGCGGCACCATTACAGGCACGACCCAATCGGTGTATTTCAACCTGTTCAATGGGGCTTTGCCCAGCATCGACAACCAAAGCACGGGTTTGCTGGATGGCCAGCTGGCCATTTACGGCACCACCCATGTCACCAATGCGGGCACCATTGCAATCACGGCCGGGTCTTTCATCCGTGATTATTTGACGGTGGAGGGCGGTGCCTACACCCAGACCAGCAGCGGCGTGTTGCGCACCAAGGTGACCAACAGCACCACGTTTGGAGCGATGGTGGTGGGTGGCACGGCCACGCTGCCGTCCAATGCCAAGATTGATGTGGTCACGGGCAATGGGTCCACCTGTGGCGGTATCACCGGGACGACGACGCTGGCTGGCGTGATTTCGGCGGCCACGTTGACCTGGGACGATACCTTTGTCGTCACCGACGATTGCGACAACATCAACTTCACCGCCGTGCGCAACGGCCAGGCGGTGGACTTGGTGGCGACATCAACCGGCCCTTCGTCATGGGCCGTGACGGGTGCCACCAACAATTCCGGCTGGGGTAGCGTAAGTTGTGTCACCCCCGTCAACAACAATGGCACAGCCACCTGCACCGGCTCGGTCAGCGGCGGCTATCAGTTGAACAGTGCAGCTGGCAGCAGCACGCTTTGCGGCACGGTCAGTGTGTCGGGCACAAGCATCACCGCCGGTCCAGTCACAGGGGCTTGTACGGTCACCGGCACGTTTGGCGCGGTATCTCCCAGCAACTGGACTGTCACGGGTGCCACCAACAACGGCGCCTGGGGCACAGTCAACTGCACCAGCCCGGTCACGAATGGCAACTACGCCAGCTGCACGGCTACACCAGCGCCCAACTACCGGCTGGCCAGTGCCAGTGGCTGTGGCACAACCACCGTGAGTGGCAATACCATTGCTGCGGGCCCGGTGACGGCTGCCTGCTCGGTGACAGGCACCTTTGCTGCGATCCCTGTTGCTACACAGAGCAGCATTCCCACTGCGACCAGCGGCGTTACCGCCACGCTGTCTGCGGTGGGATGCTCTTCAGTCGACACCAACGCAACCCGTTTTATTGCCGCTACCGGTGCTCCTGCCAACACAGCCTTCCCTTTCGGCCTGCTGGATTTCACGCTCAACGGTTGCGCAAGCTCGGTCACGATCACGGTGACCTACTCCGCCCCGCTGCCCAGTGGAACTGCTACTTTCTACAAACAGATCAACGGTGTCTACAGCCCGTTTACTGCCACGATAGACCGCAATACCAACAGCGTGACCTTCACCTTGCGGGATGAACAGGCAGGCGAAGACGAAGCCATCGGACAGGCCGGTGTGATTCGCGACCCCAGCGGTTTGGGCTTTGCGGCCAGCGCCGAGTCCATCCCCACATTGTCTGAATGGGGCACGCTCATCCTGTCTACTCTTTTGGGTCTATTCACCTTGGGCGCCATTCGCCGCAGAAAAACCAATATTTAGTTGCACGCTGTCACATACGGTGCCCACTTCGGTGGGCATTTTTCTTGTCAAGTTATGCGGGATGCTATGGATTAAAGTTCGTCCCAAACAAGGAATACAGAATGACGCTAGATATTTCCCCTCTCCCCAGCGCCTGGACGTAGGCATGACCAGATACTTGTCCGGTTGGTCTGATGAAGTTGCAAATAGCCTGTGAGATTTTCTGAATCATGACTGAAGCCCAATTCAACATACTCGCCAATACACGCCTTGGCCCCATGCTGGCCAACCGCAACGACCGTTACGTGGGCCAGAGTATTCTGTCTTATGGCGAGTTTTCTGAAGGCGAAGCACAGATGTTTCGCCAGTTGGTGGGCGCTGGCGATGTGGTGGTGGAGGCGGGCTCGAATATTGGCGCACACACGGTTCTGATTTCCCGGTTGGTGGGTGATGGTGGTGCCGTGATTGCTTATGAGCCCCAGCGCATTGTGTTCCAGACCCTGTGCGCCAACCTGGCGCTGAACCAGTGCGTGAATGTGGTGGCCAAACAGCAAGGCTTGGGCAGCATGCCCGGCCAGATGGTTCTGCCAAATGCAGACCCCAGGCAGGTGAACAATTTTGGCGGGCTCTCCCTATTGAGCCAGGGCCCCGGAGAGCGGGTAGATATCACCACCATTGACCAACTTGCTTTGCAGCGTTGCAGGTTGATCAAGGCTGACGTAGAAGGCATGGAGGCTGAAGTACTTGGCGGGGCGCGCCAGACCCTAGAGCGTTGCCGCCCGCTGCTGTACCTGGAGAACGACCGGGCCGAGAAGTCAGCAGAGCTGATCTCCCTGGTGTTGGGCGTTGGCTACCGCTTGTGGTGGCATGTGACCCCGCTATTCAACCCGGACAATTTTTTGAAGAATCCGAACAACGTGTTTGGTGGTGTGGTGTCGATCAACCTGTTGGGGCAACCTGCTGAAGCGGCACGCCCAGTCGCGGGGTTGAGAGAAGTTCTGCATGCAAGCGATCGTTGGGATATGCCCACCTGAAGGCTGTGTTCTGAGACGCCGGATCATTCCACTATATGCGCCGCAAACTCCCCGGCGGGTAGCCAAACTTGCGCTTGAAGGCAGTTATGAAGTGGTTGACGTGGGAGTAGCCCAGGCGCTCGGCAATCACCTTCATGGGCAATCGGCTCTCCAGCATGGCAAGGCGTGCTTGCTCCAGCCGGTTGGCCGCCACATACTCAAAAATGGCCTGGCCAAACTCGGCCTTGAACTCAATGTTCAGCTGCTTGGCCGAAAGCCCAAACTCCGTGGCCAACTGGTTGAGCGTGGGCAGGCGGCCCTCCAGCAACAGCAAATACTCCTTGAGCTCCAGTATCTTCTTGGTGTGGCGGCGCGAACTTGCCTTCTTGTTGTCTACATGAAAATAATCGACCAGACCGCCCAGATACTCCAACGCCTTGGCCTGGGCATAAAGCCGTCTTGCCGGCCCGGCAAATTGGTCTGACATCGCGTCCTGTAAGGGCGCGCTCAAGTGCTGCGGTATCTGGTGGGTGACGGCGGTGGTGGCTGCATCCAGCCCCAGACGTTCGAGCAGCTGGCTAAAGACAGAGTCGCCCAGAAGCGCTGTCAGCAGCGCGTGGGGCACCGTTACCGAGCGCATCTCGGTCACGCCGCCGCCAGCGACCAGCACCTTGGTGTCCCAGGCGTGGTTCATCCGAAAAGTATCCTGCCCCGGCCGCCCCCACAGCTCTACTGGCGGTGCGCTTCGCCCCTGCACGTAGTCCTGATGGCAGCCAATTCCTGATAGCCAGATCTGGGCCGAGAAAATCCGGTCGGTTTCTCTGGTGGAGACGTCCGCTATGGGCACCATTTGCCCAAAAGGCGCGTGCTCCAGTTGGTGCATTGCCCGGTACAGGCAGAACCCCGGGCTCAGATGGAGCGCCTCCACAAAAGCCGCGCCCAGATCGGGGGAGATGGGGTAATCCGCCCGGCGGACAGACAGGCCTTCGTCCAAAGCGGGTGGCGTGCTGGCGCCGTTGGTCAAAAGCCAGTTGAAGCTAAAACGGCCAATTTGTGATTGCATGGCCGCGAGCTTAGCCGCCCAAACCAGCGCCTGTTGCCGTGAGGTTTATCGCGCGTAGAACTGCAGCGCTATTGCGTAGAAAAGGCGTTCGTTTTTCTTACTGCAAAGGCGCGTCACCACTCTGTGCGGCAGTTAACACAGCGCGAAGCTTGCCAGGACGGTGCGCCGTAAAGCGTAGAAACAGGAAGCTGCATCGAACAACGCCGGGGCGATGGGGGCAGTGGGGCACCAGACAATGGAAATCGTCGTTTAACCCCCATTGCGAATCCCAAAAATGAACAAAATCCACCGCACCGTTTGGTCAAAAAGCCGCCAGTGCTTCGTTGTCGCTTCTGAGACGGCCAAGGCCAAGGGCAAGGCATCGACCACGCGCGCGGGCACTGCGCAAGCGGTGGCCACTGCGCTACTGGCCTTGGGCGCACTGGGGTCGGGGCAGGCTTGGGCGCAGGCAGACGTTTGCACCACTAACGGGGGGTCAAACCTCATCGGCTCGAACACCCCTAACTCAATCTGCTACATCGAGACAGTGGGGGAAAGTGTGACGGTTTCAGGGGGGGGCGGCATCGGTTCTGCAAGCGCCAATCCAGCCATTTTTGTGGGGGCGAATGGTCCCATTTTGGATAACAGCGGAACCATTCAAGCTGGTTACGGCGTTCAGGTTACGTCATCGGCACACATCGCGGGTATCACGAACCGAAGCGGTGGAACCATTGCCGGATCGTTGTACAACGCCATTGCAATGAATGCCAATACCGTGGTTGACGGCATCACCAATGCCGGGACTATTTCTTCCATCGGAGCCGGCCGTCCTGCCATTCGACTGAATGGCTCAAGTAGCTCTGCTGCAGCCACTATCGTTGGAAGCATCACCAACGAGCCAGGTGGCACCATCAGCGGCTCGGGTTCCAATTCTGACGGTATCGAGGCCGTGCGCTACACAACGATTACGGGTGATATTGATAACGCCGGAAAAATCCTGGGC
>CAJBMJ010000120.1 GCA_903954045.1 uncultured beta proteobacterium
CAGCGGCACCGCCACTTCAGGCCAAACCCTGACAGCAGCCAACACCCTGAGTGATGCCGATGGCCCGGCCACCCTCTCCATCAGCTACCAGTGGCAAGCCAACGGTGTGGACATCAGCGGCGCAACAACTGGCACCTTGGTGCTAGGGGCAGACCAAATCGGCAAGACCATCACCGTAGTGGCCAGCTACACCGATGCATTTGGCACCGCTGAGCGTGTCAGCAGCGCATCGACTGCTGCCGTTGCAAACATCCCCAACAACGCCCCCAGCCTGGCCTTGAGCAGCGTGCTCACCGACAACCGCATCCTGGAAAACACCAGCACCGCCGCGCGCATCCTGGTGGCCAACATCACTGTCACCGACGACGCCCAGGGCAAGAACACCCTGAGCCTGAGCGGGACGGATGCGTCCAGCTTTGAAATCGTTGGCACTTCGCTCTACCTTAAAGCCGGCGTGGTGCTGGACTTTGAAACCCAGTCGAATTACCAACTGGCCGTTCAGGTCGCTGACGCGTCCTTGCCCTCCACCACACCCGCACCCACACCCGCAGGCTTCACTCTGACCGTGGTGAATGTGGAAGAGGGCTCGCCGGTGATCCCGCAGCCCAATCCGACACCCGTGTTGCCCCCAGTGACCGAATGGCCCGCCCTGCCTGACGATGACGGAGACGGCACGCCAGAAGCACTGGAAGGCTTTGTCAAGCCGCTGGATGTGACAGGCGCCGTGGCCGGGGATGGCAATGGTGACGGTCAGGCGGATGCACTGCAGCCAAGTGTGGCTTCGGTGCCGTTCCTCAATACCCCTACCGCCATCTCAAGCCCGGGCAAAGCGCTGCCGGTGTTTGTCAGCCTGGTGGCCGATGCCCTGAACGGCAAACCTGACACGACAGACACCAACACCGCCAAGTTGGAAAACGTGGTGCAAAAGGATGCACCGGCCAGTCTGCCAGCTGCGGTGAAGATGCCGCTGGGGTTGATCTCCTTTGACGCCGTGGTTGGCTTGAGCGGCACCGCCGGTATTGGCGTGACCGAGACCTTTAGTTTGTATGTTGATTCCACATTGGGCATCAACGGTTACTGGAAGTTGGACGCCAGCAGCACATGGGTGAATCTGGCAAGCAACGTCTATGGCGGTGCCATGGTCACCGAAGGTGGCAAGACCCGGCTGGACTTCAGGATTACTGATGGCGGGCAGTTTGATGCGGACCATACCGTCAACGGCACGATTGTTGATCCGGGCGCAGCAGGCTTTGTGCCTTTGAGCATGGTGGGCTATGCACCCGATGCCTGGATCAGTCTGGTCGGTTACGTGCCGGAGTTGCCCGCTGGCGGTTTCTGGTTCTGAACATGATCAATCCTTTTAACCTTTCTGACAAACACACCATGAACACATCACGCACACTTTGCACTTGCGCACTTGCCCTGACCTTGGTCGCCTGCGGGGGCTCACCTACATCGGGGCCAGCCCCAACCCCGACGCCTACCCCAACTCCCACCCTCTCGGTGAGCAGTCTGCAGGGTATCTGGCGCAGCCCGGCGGGTGCGTCCAGTACGCTGTCGGCGCTGGCCCTGCCTGATGGCAAGGTCTGGGCGTTGATCAGTAACGCCAGCAGCACCCGGGTGATCAAGGGCAGCTTTGCCGTGCAGGGCAATGCCTATTTGGCCAGCGCCAAGAGCTTCACGCTGGGCACCACGACCAGCAGTAGCACCAGCCTGACGGCCACGGTGGTGGAGAAGACCAGTTTGAGCGGGGTCATCAGCACCGATAGTCTGGGCGAAAACTTCAGCCTGGCTTATCAGAGCCGCTATGACAGCGCAGCTGCCCTGGCTGACTTTGCCGGGGCTTGGAGCGCTACCTTGGGGCCAGGCACGGTGAACTGGTCGATTGGCAGCTCCGGGGCCATCACCGGTACGCGCACCACTGGCTGCACCTACACCGGGCAGTTGAGCCTGCGGGCCGAGCTAAAGGCGGTGGTGGATGCAGTGGTAAGCGAGACTTGCGCTGGTGCTGTGACCCAGCTCAGCGGTGTGGCGG
>CAJBMJ010000121.1 GCA_903954045.1 uncultured beta proteobacterium
GTTAGATCAGCTCAAAGACATCAATAAGCGCATGAACGCTGGCGAGTATTCATCACGCGCTGCGAAGAAAGAAATGATCGAGGCCAACTTGCGCTTGGTGATTTCGATCGCAAAGAAATACACCAATCGCGGTTTGCAGTTTCTAGACCTGATTCAGGAAGGCAACATCGGTCTGATGAAGGCAGTGGACAAATTCGAATACCGCCGTGGATACAAATTCTCCACCTATGCCACCTGGTGGATTCGCCAGGCTATCACCCGCTCGATTGCTGACCAGGCGCGCACCATCCGCATTCCGGTACACATGATCGAAACCATCAACAAGATGAACCGCATCAGCCGTCAGCATCTGCAGGAGTTCGGGTTTGAACCCGATGCGTCTGTGTTGGCTGAGAAGATGGAGATTCCTGAAGACAAGATTCGCAAGATCATGAAGATCGCCAAGGAGCCTATCTCCATGGAAACTCCGATCGGTGATGACGACGACAGTCACCTGGGCGACTTCATTGAAGACAGTGCCAACACGGCCCCAATGGAAGCAGCGATGCAAGCTGGCCTGCGTGACGTGGTGAAAGATATTCTGGACAGCCTCACGCCGCGCGAAGCCAAGGTACTTCGTATGCGCTTTGGTATTGAGATGACCAGCGATCACACCCTGGAAGAGGTGGGCAAGCAGTTTGACGTGACGCGCGAGCGTATTCGTCAAATCGAAGCCAAGGCCCTTCGCAAGCTCAAGCATCCCAGCCGCTCAGACAAGCTACGCAGCTTCACGGATACCTTGTAGAGGATGGAAAGTCGGTTACTGACCCAGCGTCTTTGAGGCGCGGTCTCCGACGAATCCAAATGAAAACTGGAGTACCTCCTCCAGCGACAGTTCAATGGCGTGACGTTCCTGCTCAGTCAGGTAAAACATCATGTCAACGTCATGTCGTACGTAGCGGGCGGGCAGGCGGTTCAGTGCAACACAGGATACGTCTGCCAGCATGTCACTGGTGAAACGGGGATATTTTGAAGCCCGGCGGGCCACCTCTTCAAAGACCAGTCGTTCGTAATAATTGTGAACCTGTTCAAAATTGAACTCCATGAATTCCTCCAAAAATCTCGCCGGTGACTCGTATGCCCAAGCGACCTTAGCACCGACCTGCAGCGCTGACAAGAGGGAAAGTTCTTTTTATTTGTATGAATTTGTCCAGCTATTAAACTTGTAGCAGGCCAAAAACTGAGATATAGTTTCCACCATTAGATTGTTCGACTGATGTCTGTCTGGTTGAACCCGTAGTGAGGAGAGATAAGTTGATGAGTGTTAAAGAAACCGCCGCCATAAGTCAATTGCTGGGTTTGTTGGAGGCCCGTTACGCGATGCGCGTTTTGTGGGCCCTGCGTGATGGCCATTCTCAGACCTTTCGGCTGTTGCAAGACAGCGTTGGCGGCATTACCCCCAACACCTTGAATACCCGAATCAAGGAAATGCGTGAAGCGGGACTTCTCACCCATGGCAGTGATGGTTACTGCGTAACCCCTTCAGGCGCTGACTTGTTGAAACGACTGGGCGACCTGCAAGCCTTCGCCACCAAATGGACTGCTGGTCAGGCCAAGAAAGCACAGTAATCAGGGTTCTGGGGGCCAGTCCACCCGCAAACCAGCAAGACAGGCAGTGCCTGTCTTTTTTTGTCTGCGGCATAATTTGAGGCTTTGTGAATTGCGCCCAGATTATTCCGGGCACACTGAGCCACCCATAAATCAGCATAAGGATTTTGAATGCAAACGACAGCTTCCGGACTTCAGTACCAAGACACCACGGAAGGTAACGGTGCAGTAGCCGCTTCGGGACAAAGCGTCACCGTCCACTACACGGGTTGGCTTTACAACGACGACACCCAGGGTGCCAAATTTGACTCCAGCAAAGACCGGAACGATCCTTTTGTATTCCATCTGGGCGCGGGCATGGTGATTCGCGGGTGGGATGAAGGCGTGGCAGGAATGAAGGTAGGCGGAGCTCGCACCTTGATTATTCCTGCAGCATTGGGGTATGGCGCCCGGGGCGCTGGCGGTGTGATTCCACCCAACGCCACTTTGAAATTTGATGTTGAATTGCTAGCCGTTTCCTGATTCATTCATCTTCGCAAACAACAAAGCCCTGAATTCGGGGCTTTTGTACTTGAATTTTCCTGCAGCGCCCACATTTGGCGATCTGTAATTGAACTTCGGATGCAAGCGCATGTCTGACCCAACCAGCAACACCCCTCCCGCCCACGACCCCAACATTCTCCAAAGCACAGAAGATTTGGTGGCGGCCATGTCGGCCCATGAAAATGATGCCCTGCCACGCCTGCAGGCAGAGCTGTCAGCACTTCAGGCCAAGAGCGCTGACATGGCAGACCAATACCTTCGCGCCAAAGCTGAAGCAGAAAACGCTAGGCGCAGGGCAGAAGACGAGATTTCAAAAACCCGCAAGTTCGCGCTGGAAGGATTCGCAGAAAGCCTGCTACCGGTGGCGGACAGCCTGGAAGCCGGGCTTGTTATCAAAGACGCTACAGCAGAGCAGATTCGCGAAGGCGCACAAGCCACGTTGCGCCAGCTTTTAGCCGCTTTGGAACGCAATAAGGTCCTGGCCATCAACCCGACAGCCGGAACCAAGTTTGATCCGCATCAGCATCAGGCCATCAGCGTAGTTCCGTCTGAACACGAAGCCAACACCGTCGTCAGTGTGCTGCAAAAGGGCTATTCGATTGCCGATCGGGTTCTGCGCCCGGCTTTGGTAACGGTTTCCGCACCCAAATAGTGCTGCGCCCGGGGGGCTTGAAATTCCCCCACTAGCCCACACGTTATTCGCATCAAGTTTTTGAAAATACCAGGAGTAGACCATGGGAAGAATTATTGGAATCGATTTGGGAACCACCAACAGCTGCGTGGCCATCATGGAAGGCAACACCGCCAAGGTTATTGAAAACGCAGAAGGTGCGCGTACCACCCCTTCCATCATTGCTTACCAAGAGGACGGCGAGGTACTGGTTGGCGCATCTGCCAAACGCCAGGCGGTGACCAATCCACGCAATACCCTGTATGCCGTCAAGCGCCTGATTGGCCGCAAGTTCACCGAAAAAGAAGTGCAGAAGGACATCGATCTGATGCCTTACAAGATTGCGGCTGCCGACAACGGTGACGCATGGGTAGAAGTGCGCGGCAACAGACTGGCTCCCCAGCAGGTCAGCGCCGATGTGCTTCGCAAAATGAAGAAAACTGCTGAGGACTACCTGGGCGAAGCCGTTACCGAGGCAGTGATCACGGTTCCCGCGTATTTCAATGACGCACAGCGCCAAGCCACCAAGGACGCTGGCCGTATAGCAGGCCTGGATGTCAAACGTATCATCAACGAGCCCACCGCAGCTGCATTGGCTTTTGGTCTGGACAAAAATGAAAAAGGCGACCGCAAGATTGCGGTCTACGACCTGGGTGGCGGCACCTTTGACGTTTCCATCATCGAAATCGCTGATGTCGACGGAGAAAAGCAATTTGAAGTGCTCTCTACCAACGGCGACACCTTCCTGGGTGGTGAAGACTTTGACCAGCGCATCATCGACTTCATCATTGCCGAGTTCAAGAAGGAACAAGGCGTTGACCTGGGCAAGGACGTTCTGGCTCTGCAACGCCTGAAGGAAGCTGCTGAGAAAGCCAAGATCGAGCTCTCTAGTAGCGCACAGACCGACATTAACCTTCCCTACGTGACTGCCGATGCGTCTGGTCCCAAGCACTTGAATATCAAACTCACCCGCGCCAAGCTGGAAAGCCTGGTTGAAGAGTTGATCGAGCGCACTATCGCCCCTATTCGCACAGCCCTGAAAGACGCTGGCGTAAGTGCTTCCGATATTCACGACGTGATCCTGGTGGGTGGTATGACCCGCATGCCCAAAGTGCAGGAGAAGGTCAAGGA
>CAJBMJ010000122.1 GCA_903954045.1 uncultured beta proteobacterium
GCGTTTCGGTCAGCAGCGGCTCCCACAGCTTCTCGGTAATGAAATTGCGTTCCTGGTTGTTTTCTGCCGAGAAAAAATACCGGTAAGGCAGCAGAGCAGCGTCTTTTTCATCCAGCGGCAGTGGGCCTCGCCAACTGGTAAAGCCCAGAGGATTTTCCAATGCATATACATGCACTCGGACAACGTCATCGTTCTTGGATTCTAGGAATTTTAAAAAGTCGACGCGTTTGATATGACCTGGGTCAAAGTACTTGCCACTGCAGATGGAAGCAATGACTTGCGTCTTGTGAATCGGTAGCGAACTCAGTTGTGCATAGGTGGATTGCAGTTGCCAAAAACCGTTGTTAACCGCGTTCCGATGTGAGCGGACTTGAAGAAAACGAGAAGGGTCGGGCGATGCCCACTCGCCCCAGGTCTTGACACCCCAGGTCTGGTGGTCCTGACCACACCAGGGCTCCATGTGGAATATGATGGTTCGTTCTGGGATGTACCACTCCCCAGGCGATGGCATATTGATGATTACGAAGAAGTCAACATCCACATCCTCCCAAGTAACTTCGATGTTGTTCCAGCGGTAGTCACCTTGTGACATGCGATTCCACTCTTCGCATAGGGCCCGCGGTGAGCACCAGTTACCCAAGAGTTTGACCCGCGTGGGTCGTTTGTCGTCGAATGCACTCACGGTTTCACTAAACTGATGGCGTTAGCCCCGCGGCTGAGCAAGCTGCGTACCGCAGGCACTGGTACGCTGGCAAGCCATGCACTACTATCGCCGGCCCCAAAACTGAGGATCAGTGACTCGGCCCTCGGGTCAAACGTCAGCCCGCACGAAAACTCAATTTCTGCAGCTCTAAATACAAAGGCGACGCTTGCAGTCTGGGCAACCAGGTTGGTATCAACCGCCACAAATCGATGCACATACTGCCGACCTTGAGCTGTGTCTTTGGCTTCGTGAATGACGCAAAGGTAACCACCATCCCATGGCACTAGCGGGCCGCCTCCACGCCAGTGTTCAAAGGCCGCCTGCGTTTCGCTATTGGAATCGACAGTCAACTCACCATTTGCACGACTGGCGTTCAGCACTACAGCAGGTGCGCAGCTGTAAACAAAACGCAAGCGATCGTCTACAACGGGCATCCAGTTCTTCTGGTGCTGTGCATCCAGGAATCCCCTCATGGGGAACGCTTCCGAAAAATCACCCGCGTTATTCATCTTCAACAGCAGCATCGTTGCCGTTTCCGCGGTGTCGACATCGCGCGAAGTCGCCGAACACCACCACTGCTCCTGCCACTTGAACAAGCGACAGTCTTCAAATCCTCGGATACGACTGCTGTCATTTCGCGGGAGCTGGCATTGATCCGCTATTTCGCGTACATCCTGTATTGCGAACTTGGCTGACAACTGCACCAGGAAGTTGCGGGTTCGTACAGTCTCGTCCGCGTCATGAATCTTGTAGTGTCCCTCAGTGATCTGATAGTTCACGCCACGTACGACTCCCCGATATCCATCGCCGTCTTTGACAAAAGAGGGGTTTGTTGGCACATAAGGCGCTGGCAGATCAAGCTCCAGTCTGTGCAAGCTTGCGCCCGGGCACAGTTCCGTCAAGGGGCGCGCATAAAAGAACAGGTTTGCGCGTGCCGTCTGGCGAATCGGCAACGCGACCGAGGCGTTAACCGCAAGCCGCTCACAGGCCTGCTGGCCGGCAATCTGGCGGGTGTGCAACTGACTGTAAAACCCACTGATGGCGATCAGTTCACGAACCGCATCGCCGTATGCCGACTCTTCAACAAAAGAAATGTCATTTGACGGCCAGGCTATGCTTAATGCCTGCTCAAACATCAAAAGCGCAGCGTCGTGCTGCCCCGCTGCTGCGTAATACCGCCCCAAACTTACCAGGGGTTCTGCCCGCGTTGGACGCAGCGCATATGCGTTTAGGCAGCCGCTGACATAACTCGCCACCTGTCCCATACGATAGAAGCACAAAGCCTGCTGGTAGAGCGCATACCAGCGCTCCTCAGCCCAGCCTCCTGCCTCGAAGCGACTCCAGTAGCACTCAGCCGCTTCAGCAAAGCGCCCTGCGTCGCGCAGTGTCTGCGCAAGGTAAAACTGGGAACGGGTGTTGTGGGGGTCTTCCTTCAAATCACCACGTAGGAGTCGCTCGTCCCTGGCCAATTTTTCCGGCCGGTTGGCACCATCCGCATGGTCGGAAAAATAGACACCCTCCAATTGAGTCACATCGCCAGGCACCACCAGCACCTCGTGCGTGGAACCCACATAGCTGGCCTCACAACTACGGCGCAATAGACGCAGGTTGCTATAGCGAAGCCCGCCTTGCTGCTGCTTAACGGAGTAGGCGTTGGCTTGTGGATTTAGGCTGTGAAATGCGTCTGAATCTTCCAGCACCAGCTCCATATCTGCGTCCATCAGCAGCAAATAGTCGAAGTCCATTGCAGACCGCCGCGCACAATCCAATGCCGCATTGCGAGCCTGAGAAAAGTTGACAAACGTGAACGTGGGCACCTCACATGCGATCCCAAGTGCATCGCAGCACTCCCTGATGACAGATTTGGTCGAGTCGGTCGAACCGGTGTCGCAGATGACACAACAGTCTACGACTTCGACCACGGATTGCAAGGCTCGACAAATAATCGACGCTTCATTGCGGACGATCATGTTGAGGCATATTTTTGGGCGAAGCGGCATCATGCGTTCAATTATTGACTGAAATACTCAGTGTCCAACCGGCGTATGTTCGGCATAAAGCAATGCGTTTATTCCGCTGCCGTTCCGGTACTATCTGGCTTACCACGACACCGCCCTATTCGCCAACTATTGATAGATGACAAAGTGGATACCACCCTCGTCACCGGGTACATCCCGCTTCAAGCAAACGGCCTCTACCGCAGTCGCGACAATTACCGAGAACTGGGCCAACGACTACTTAACGTAGGGCTGCCGACGATGGCATTCGTAGATCCAGACGTGCAGTTGGTGGCAAATCATGCGGCAACATTGCATCCGAGCGTCCTTGAAAGCTGCTGGCTTATCAACCAGGCTCGCTTTGCCAAACTGCCTCCAACGGATAACCCCGGCAAAGACACCGCTGAGTTCCTAGCGGTCCAACTGCAAAAGTCCCACTGGGTGGCGGCAGCGTCAATTTTATGCCCCTCATCAACGTTTATCTGGTTGGACTTTGGCATCCTGCATGTTCCGGGCGCAGAGCCGCACCTGGTTCGTGAGTTCTATGAAAGAGTAGTCAATGCCAACATCACCAAGATCACTATGGCCTCAATCTGGCCAAACCTGATGCGAAATACGGTTTGGCGCAACCTCCCAAGTTGGTATTTCGCGGGAGGAGCCTTTATTGTCCCGCGTGACCTATGTCTGTGGTTTGCCAACGAAGTGGAACGTCAGATGCTCAAAATCATCTCTGAAACAGGAAGCCTGACTTGGGAGATAAACGTGTGGGCCGAGATAGCGCAGCAAAATCCAGATAAATTCGCGACGTGGCCGTGCGACCACGACGCCACTATGTTCACAGGTTTCGTGGGGGCCAGTGAGTGTGCAACCCTTTCTCGATCATGACGAAGTTCACACTAAAGATCATTTCATGTAGATCTCGGTCGATGGAATCTGGTTTTGTTGCGCGGTGTTATTCAAGTCACTGAGGTTGTTCGGACAGTAAGAGGCCAAGGTATAGCGCTTGAACAAGGTCCAAAGCTTGGGTTTTGAAATCATTTCTGCCAATCACGCCTACTGATCGGGAAAAGAAAGCCTACAGTTCCCTACAGGCGAAAGCCTCCTGCTTTACCTCCCTGAGCAGGTCCTAGATGTGTGACAACAAATAGGATTCCAATCCGACCCATGTGTCGGGTTTCTTTTTCTCAGCCTGGTTTCAACACTTCGGCGAACACACTGCCTGAGATTTGCCGATCAGTTTTCGCGTGACCATCTCAGATCTGGGTCGGTGTTTCCCGCACAGAAAGCAAGACATGGTTGAGTTGCCAGAATATGTCCCACTCACAAACGGAGAGCCACCAATTTTGGATTTGTATCGAAGTCCTTCGACCAGAATGACGGTCTTGCTTGGTGATTTGCTCATGGGGTGATTTTACTTTGCGGCGTTTCTCGGGGTTGCCAGATGACACCCGCACTGTCGCCTCGGGAAATGCCGCAACATCCGCCACGGCGCAACGGACCTCTCTTTCGGACTGACTGTTGCGGTTTTGCGGATGTGGCGGCCAATTCGGGGTTTGACAGGGAGAATTCATCCAACACCCCGTTACCGACAGATCAGTTCTGCCTACGCCGCATCACTCCGAATGTTCCCAGAGCAATAAGGGCCGCTAACAGAATCTTTGCCCACTCAGACAGCGTAGGAATTGACTCCGCAGTTGGTGCAAAAACGGGACCGCCCGGATCTACGATCACGCCATTTGCGGATAGATCGTCGTCTCCATCACCACCGTCTGTGAGCGTCAAAGTTACGGTATTTCCAGAGAAGGTGGCGCCATAAAACCTGTACCAATGGGATACGTTGTTGTCCAAAGTCTTCCCATACTTCCAGTATTCTGCGTTTGCAGGAAAGACGGCTGGATAAGTAAGTGTCACGGTAGCGGATGTGCCTGATGTTCCCGTTATCAATCGCAGGTCTGCGAGCCCATGCGGAAAAGACTTTCCAGGAGGTAGATCAGGAGGCGATTTGGAATGGCCAGAGGCTGGTATGAATCCGCTGGAATTGATGGTATCTATAACCCAGCGATTTCCAGAAACGGTGGCGTACCCTCTACCTGTATTCGTGGCAGTTGATTTGGTTGGTGCCAGGCAACTTGCTGGTGCGCTACTTCCTGCACACTGCCAAGCCCAATTACCGTTAGCAATGGTTGGAATGCTGGGTACACCTGCCGAGCAACGGTTCGCCACAGGGGCAAAAGCTGTTTCGACACCTTGGGCAGTTCCACATAGCCCAGTAGCCTCCTGGGCGGCAGTCTGAAACATCAAAGAAAACACACCCTCGGTTTGACCACCCTGCACCTGAGCCACAAAGTAAAGTATGTAGGAAGTGTTGGGCGCCAACGCGACGCTTGAGTTAAATAGCGTTTGCCCATTGTTCAGCAGCATGCCAACTTGGTAATCCACCACCCCGCTTAATGCACTGATGCTATTGCTGTTGCAAACCGTTGCAGCGTTGGGTGATGCAGCGAATGCTGTTGGAAAAATAGCCCAACATCCGATTCCTGTTCCGTTGGTGGTCACGGAGAATTGCGCCGACCCACTACCTGGAACGCCCACCACGCTTGGACTGGCTGTAACCCCTGGGCTCAGAATCAGATTAATGGTGGCTTCCTTTTGGATTAAGTAATCAGCGAGGGTTCTACCCTCTTCCAACTGGTGACTGCCGTAAATCAGCGTTTGTTGATTGAGAGGAATACCTTCTTTGTCTTGAATTTTCGCCTTCACGTTTTCAATAGTGTCGCTTGCCTCAACTTCCAAGGCGATTGTCTTCCCTGCCAAGGTCCTCACAAATATCTGCATAGCAAAAGCCGCTTGGGTAAAGCACAGAATCACCATCGCCACTACCACACGAGACAACTGTGTCCACGTGTTTTGGGCATGTCGCTTACTGAGGCGATTTGCGTAGGCGTCGGACGATGTCCTGAATACCATCCCCCCTTTGTTTGAGTGGACCGAGAGCGACGCATCGCTTTTTGAATTCAACATGGTGGAGGCTCAATAAGGAATATCTTTGGGGTCAATTCAGGCTCGCCAACTGAAAGCTTGCTACCTTTTGTAGGGTACTTGCCATGGTACCTGAGTGCAGCTGACACTCCTGCATCAGTTCGGACAATACCTGTCGGTTGTGTTCCAGCAAGCCTTCGAAGAGATTATTGGCAACAGCCTTAGGCATTCCGTTAACCCTCATCAATTCGACAAAGGTCTTTCTGGGCTGTGATGGATTCTTTTTGTTGGCCAGCGCTATAAAGCTCAAGGTCAGTTTGTCTTTAGTGCGGCTTGCTATGGGTGTTCTGACCGTGCCATTCACGTTGGCAAGGTGGTCCATCCGTTTGATTTCAATGGGGCCAAATTCAGGTACATCTACTGTGACCTCACAAGACAATGCTGTGTGAGCTGGGGTCGCAAAATGGTAGTTGATGAAGAAATGGAATGAATCCAGTCCGCTGTGGTATCTCGTCAGTATTTCGTCCTTAACCATCCCAGTTACCGTGACTCCATCATCCACCAGATAGGGCAA
>CAJBMJ010000123.1 GCA_903954045.1 uncultured beta proteobacterium
CAACGTACTTGGCGCGCACTCAAAGCATCGGGTGCCGCAGTTTTGAGGGATGGGGTTTACCTCATGCCTGAGCGCGAAAGCAGTCGCGCCACTTTTGAGGGCTTGGCCTCGGAGGTACGCGAAGGTGGCGGAGGTGCGCACGTTTTGCGTGTGGAAGAGCCGCAAGGCGCCAACTTCATCGGCCTGTTTGATCGAAGCCAGGATTTCGCCGCGCTACTGAAAGAGATCAACGCAGGCCAACAGCGCCTGACCGCCGACTCGGTGCAAGACGTATTGCGGCTAACACGCAAGCTGCGCAAATCCTTTGCCAACATCGTTGCGACTGATTTTTTTCCTGCAGAGGCACAACGACAAACCGATGCCGCCCTGCATGAACTGGAGTTGGCTTGCTTGGGCATCGTCTCGCCCCATGAACCCCAGCCTCGGGAGGGAGCCATAGCGCGTTTGCACACCGCTGACTATCAGGGTCGGGTATGGGCCACGCGGGAACGCCCATGGGTTGACCGGCTGGCAAGCGCCTGGTTGATTCGGCGCTTCATTGACCCACAAGCCAGCATCTTGTGGCTACCCCATCCCGCAGACTGCCCCGCGAACGCACTCGGGTTCGACTTTGATGGCGCAACTTTCAGTCATATTGGCAGCCGGGTGACCTTTGAAGTGCTGGCCGCGAGCTTCGGGTTCGATCAAACCGCCATTGCCCGGCTTGGTCTATTGGTGCACTGCCTCGATGTTGGTGGGGTTCAACCGCCCGAGTCGGTGGGCATCGACAGCGTTTTGAATGGCATGCGCGAAAGCATTTCAGACGATGACCATTTGCTGAAAGCCGCATCAGCCGTGTTCGATGGGCTGTTGATCAGCTTCGGTAAGGCAAGCCCACAACTATGAAAAACGCTGATAACCAGGGAATGGACACACCGCCTCTGAGTCCGACCGACACGCCACAAGCCGTGAGCTTCTGGAGCGCATTTCTGTTTTGGCTCAAACTCGGTTTCATCAGCTTCGGCGGACCTGCCGGACAGATTTCCATCATGCATCAGGAACTGGTGGAGAACCGGCGCTGGATTTCAGAGCAGCGTTTTCTTCACGCGCTGAACTATTGCATGCTGCTTCCCGGCCCCGAGGCCCAGCAGCTGGCCATCTACATCGGTTGGTTGATGCACCGGACTTGGGGCGGCATCGTGGCAGGCGTGTTGTTTGTGTTGCCGTCGCTCGTGATACTGATCGTGCTGTCGTGGGTTTACATCGCTTTTGGCGACATGCCGTTGGTGGCGGGTCTGTTTTATGGCATCAAACCAGCGGTGACCGCCATCGTGGTTCAGGCAGCTCACCGCATTGGCTCCCGCGCACTCAAGAACAACTGGTTGTGGGGAATTGCGGCAGCCTCCTTCATTGCCATTTTTGCGGTCAATGTGCCTTTTCCAGCCATCGTGGCAGCAGCGGCACTGGTGGGCTTTGTCGGCGGAAGAATCGCGTCAGACAAGTTCAAAGCCGGAGGCGGTCATGGAAAAGCCGAAAAGTCCTTTGGCCCGGCACTTATCGACGACGATACGCCCACACCAGAGCACGCCAAATTCACTTGGGTTCGCCTGGCAAAAATAGCCCTGACAGGGGCCACGCTGTGGATCGTACCTATGGCCTTGCTGACAGCAACCTACGGCTGGGACCACCCGCTTACGCAGATGAGCTGGTTCTTCACCAAGGCTGCGCTGCTGACCTTTGGGGGTGCATATGCCGTGCTTCCGTATGTTTACCAAGGGGCTGTGGGTCACTACGGATGGCTCACTCCGGCACAAATGATTGACGGTCTTGCGCTGGGAGAAACCACACCGGGGCCACTCATCATGGTGGTGGCATTTGTCGGCTTCGTTGGCGGGTATGTCAAGGCCTTGTTCGGCCCGGACGCACTGTTTTTAGCGGGGACCGTGGCAGCCAGTCTGGTGACCTGGTTCACCTTTCTGCCCTCCTTTCTGTTCATCCTGGCGGGTGGTCCATTGGTAGAAAGTACCCACGGCGATCTCAAGTTCACTGCGCCC
>CAJBMJ010000124.1 GCA_903954045.1 uncultured beta proteobacterium
GCTGTCGCCGCTGGTGGAACCCGCCATGGGACTTCTGAAATCGATTCGTGCGGCCTGGCGCCAGGAACTTTGGGCCCTGGAGCCATCCAATCCCCGTATATGGTCCATGTAGTGCTATTATTTTGATATCACTTCAGGATAAATAAACGGTCAGCATGGCAACGCTTCACGAAGATTTCTCCAGCTGCTCCGTTTTGGTGATTGACGGAAACCCCACCCTGCGCTCCATTCTGATGACGCAGTTGCGTGAATTTGGCATGGGCACCGTGATGCAGGCGGCACGCGCTGCCGACGGCAGGCGCCAGCTGGAATACCGCAGTTTTGACTTTGTGCTGTGTGAGCAGCACTTCCCCAACGAGCACACGTCCGGGCAAGACTTGCTTGATGATTTGCGGCGCAACCACCTGCTGCCCTTTTCTACCGTGTTCATCATGCTCACCGGCGAGGCAACCTACGCCAAGGTAGCCGAAGCGGCTGAAGCGGCGTTGGACGGCTATTTGCTCAAGCCCCACAAAGCCAGCCATCTGCGGGAGCGCTTGATTGTGTCGCGCACGCGCAAGGTGTCTTTGCAGGAAATTTTTGATGCCATCTCGCAGGAGAAGTTTGAACAGGCGGCGGCACTGTGCCTGGAGCGGTTTGAGAGCAAGGGCATGTTCTGGCTCTATGCTGCCCGGGTAGGCGCGGAATTGCTGTTGCGCCTGGACCGGTGCGCCGAAGCCCAAACGCTTTACAAGGCGGTAGTGGCCGCCAAGACCTTGCCCTGGGCCAAACTCGGCGTCGCCCGGGCACAGCTGGAGTCTGGTCAGGTGAACCAGGCTACCACCACCTTGGACAAGCTGATTGGCGAAGACCCCAATTTTGCGGATGCCTACGACGTCATGGGCCGTGCGCAGTTTGAACTGGGGCGGTTCGACAAGGCGCTGGAAACCTACAAGATGGCCGCCATGCTGACACCGGCCTCCATCACCCGGCTGCAAAGTCTGGCCATGATGACCTACTACGCCGGTGACCATGTGGAGGCCGAGAAACTGTTGGACAAGACGACCCGACTGGGCCTGGACTCCAAAATGTTCGACTGCCAGACGCTGGTGCTGCTCGCGTTTGCGCGCCTCGAGGTGAGCGATCGCAAAGGGCTGCAGCGCTGCCATGACGATTTTCTGCGTCTGATTGAAAAGGACCCTGAAAATCCCCGCCTGCAACGCCAGTCCGAGATCGTAATTGCCCTCAACCTGATTCAGCAGTCGCAATTTGCGCAAACGGTTGAGACCGTACGCGCCATGGCCAAGAATGTCAAAAGTCCCCAGTTTGATTTTGAGTCGGCCTGCAATCTGGTGGCCCTGCTGGCGCAATTGGCGAACAAGGCCATCCAGCTGGAAGAAGTGGAGTCGGTGATTGACACCATCGGCCTGCGCTTTGGTAGCAACCGCTCTCTGACTGAACTACTGGCCGCCAGCTCCACTCTGCATGAAGCCTACGCGGATCGGATTCGCACGGCACAAACCAAGGTGCTGGAGTACGCCGAAACGGCCATGGCCTTGAGCATGTCGGGCGACAGTGCCTCGGCAGTGAAAAACCTGGTGCTCTACGGCAAGGAAACCCTCAATTCCCGGCTGATCGATGCCGCTTACCAGTTGCTTCAGCGCCATTCGGCCAAGATTCCTGATGCTGACAGTCTGCAGGCCACCGTGGGCGAGCTGCGATCGCAGTTCGGGGTGGGCAGCGGACGCGCCTCTTTGGGTGCGCAAAAACGCTCGGCCGGAGGCTTGGCGCTGCGCACCAGCCAGAAGGTAGAAGCTAAATAGCCACCAGGGCGCGCACGCCGTCAATTTCCATATTGGCACCCTTGCCTTTGGCCAGAACCGCGCCGCGCTCCATCACCATGTAGTCATCGGCCAGTTCCTGCGCAAAATCGTAGTACTGCTCGACCAGCACAATGGCCATGTCGCCACGATCGGCCAGCATGCGTATCACGCGGCCAATGTCCTTGATGATGCTGGGCTGAATGCCCTCGGTGGGCTCGTCCAGAATCAGCAAGCGGGGTTGTGCCGCCAGTGCACGGGCAATGGCGAGTTGCTGCTGCTGCCCACCTGAGAGATCACCGCCGCGCCGGTTCAACATCTGTTTGAGCACCGGAAAGAGTTCGAACAATTCTGGCGGTATCGGTGTGCTGGCACTTTTATAGGCCAGGCCCATGCGCAGGTTTTCTTCCACGGTGAGGCGGGCAAAAATCTCTCGCCCCTGTGGCACAAAACCAATGCCTGCCCGGGCGCGGTCGTAAGGCGTGGCCTGGTGCAGGGCTTTGCCTTCCAACTCGATGGAGCCCGTCTTAATGGGTACCAGGCCCATCAGGGATTTGAGCAGCGTGGTCTTGCCAACGCCATTGCGCCCCAAAATCACGGTGACCTTGCCCGCATGCGCTTCCATGTTCACATCCCTCAGGATGTGGGAGCCACCGTAGTATTGGTTGATATTGTTTACTTGCAGCATGTTGTTTGGTTCAAAGTCAGCGTCCCAGATAGACTTCAATCACCCGCTCGTCGGCCTGTACCTGGTCGAGCGTACCCTGGGCTAGCACCGAACCATCGCACAGCACCGTCACGATTTCGCTGATAGTCCGGATAAAGCTCATATCGTGCTCCACCACCATCAGGGAATGCTTGCCTTTGAGCGACAAAAACAGCTCGGCAGTGCGTTCGGTTTCCTCATCGGTCATTCCGGCCACTGGTTCGTCCAGCAGGAGCAGCTTGGGGTCCTGCATGAGCAGCATGCCGATTTCCAGCCATTGTTTCTGACCGTGGCTGAGGTTGCCCGCAGTACGAAGCACGCTGTCGGCCAGATGAATGGTGTGCAACACTTCGGCAATGCGGTCGCTCTGCACTGAGTCGAGCTTGAAGAACAGGGAAGCTTTGACGTGCTTGTCAGTGAACAAGGCGAGTTCCAGGTTTTCGAACACGGTGAGTTGTTCGAACACGGTGGGCTTTTGAAACTTGCGGCCAATGCCGAGCTCTGCAATCTGGGGTTCGGTGTAGCGCAGCAGGTCGATGGTGCTTCCGAAATACACGGTGCCAGAATCGGGCCGGGTTTTGCCGGTGATGATGTCCATCATGGTGGTCTTGCCCGCACCGTTGGGCCCAATGATGCAGCGCAGTTCACCCGGGGCAATATCCAGCGACAAATTGTTGATGGCCTTGAAGCCATCAAAGCTCACACAAACATCTTCCAGATACAGAATGCGTCCGTGGGTCACGTCGACCTGACCCGGCGTGGCAATGCGCGAGAAACCTGCAGCACGACCGCCCGATTCGGTTTTTCCCTCTTTGGCGGCCAAGGCCGCCATGCGCGCCTCTACCCGCTTGGCGCCTTGCTCCAGCAGATCGGGGGTCATTTGGAACCTCTCTTGAGCTTCTTCACCAGACCCACCACTCCATCGGGAAGGTAAAGCGTGACCCCGATAAACAGCAGGCCCAAAAAGTAGAGCCAGAATTCGGGGTAGGTCACCGTGAGCCAGCTCTTGGCGCCGTTGACCAGAAATGCGCCAACAATGGGGCCAATCAGCGTGGCACGGCCACCCACTGCAGCCCAGATGGCAATCTCTATCGAGTTGGCAGGGCTCATTTCACTGGGGTTGATGATGCCGACCTGCGGCACATATAAAGCCCCTGCCACACCGCACATCATGGCCGACAAGGTCCAGATGGTGAGCTTGTAGCCCAGGGGCGAGTAGCCGCTGAACATGACACGGGTTTCGGCATCCCGAATGGCCTGAAGCACCCGACCAAACTTGCTGTTGACCAGCCAGCGCGCCAGCAGGAAGAACCCGAGCAAAGTTGCTGCGGTGAGCACGAACAGCGTCATGCGCATAGTCGGCGTGGCGATGGGAATATCCAGAATGCGCTTGAAGTCGGTGAAGCCGTTGTTGCCACCAAAGCCCGTCTCGTTGCGAAAGAACAGCAGCATGGCTGCAAAGGTCATGGCCTGGGTGATGATGGAAAAGTACACGCCCTTGATACGGGAGCGAAACGCAAAGTAGCCAAACACAAAGGCCACCAGCCCCGGCACCAGCACCACGAACAGCAGCGTGGCCAGAAAGCTGTCCGAGAAAGTCCAGTGCCAGGGCAGTGTTTTCCAGTCCAGAAACACCATGAAGTCCGGCAAGGCGCTTTTGTAGTTGCCATCCAGCCCGATCTGGCGCATCAGGTACATGCCCATGGCATACCCGCCCAGTGCAAAGAACACTCCGTGGCCCAGACTCAAGATGCCGGTGTAGCCCCAGATCAGGTCCATGGCCAGAGCACAGATGGCGTAGCACATGATCTTGGCGATCAGGCCCACAGCAAAATCACTGAGATGAAAGGCACTGCCTTCGGGTACCCACAGATTGAGCAGCGGAGCCAGGGCGCACAGAACAATCAGCGCGGCCAACCAGGCGCTCCAGCCTGCGCGGGTGAGCAGTGGCGCGGGGGTAGGTAAGGTCACTGTGCTCATGCTTCTGCACTCCGGCCCTTCATGGCAAAAATTCCCTGGGGACGCTTTTGAATAAAGATGATGATGAACACCAGCACCGCAATCTTGGCCAGCACAGCGCCGGTCCAGCCTTCCAGCAGCTTGTTCAATACACCCAGGCCCA
>CAJBMJ010000125.1 GCA_903954045.1 uncultured beta proteobacterium
CCGATCTGGCCACGTTGGCCGAACGCAATGGCTTGCAGGTGCAAGATAGTTTTGGTCTGCAACACGGACGGGCGGTGCGGTTCATGCCCAATTTGATGGCGGGCACTTCAGTGTATAAATTGGCACATGCCAAGCAATAGGGTTTTGACGGGGTGGGTGCTGATCTGCATAGCGGCTTGGATGGCCGTTTTTGCGGTGCATACCTCGGCAGCGGAGACACAGGAGCGGAACCTGTCAGTAAATGCTACCCAGGGCAAACGAATCGCGCTTGTCATCGGAAACAGCGCCTATAAAGACTCTCCCCTCAAAAACCCGGTCAACGATGCGCGAGACATGGCAGCCACGTTGCGCAAACTCGGCTTCGATGTCATTGAAAAAACGGACGCGAACCAAAAAGACATGAACCGTGCCATTGCACAGTTCGGTGAAAAACTGCGAAGCGACACCGTGGCCCTGTTCTTCTACGCGGGCCACGGAATACAGGTCAGGGGCAAGAACTACATCATTCCCGTGGACGCCCAAGTCACCAGTGAGGCCAGTGTGCGCGTAGAAACCGTGGATGTCGACTCCGTCATGGACCAGTTGGCGGTGAGCCCGATGAACATCGTCATTCTGGACGCCTGCCGCAATAACCCATTTGAGAGAAAATTTCGCAGCGTCGGTGGTGGACTGGCGCAAATGGACGCGCCAAAAGGCAGCTTGATTGCCTACGCAACCGCACCGGGCAAGACCGCTGCCGATGGCAGTGGACGCAACGGCCTGTATACGCAAGAGTTGCTCAAAAGCATTCAAGCCCCTGGGCTAACCCTGGAGGCCGTGTTCAAGCGGGTGCGCAATGGCGTGATGGCCGCCAGCGGCGAAGCGCAAACGCCGTGGGAATCTTCCAGCCTGACGGGCGACTTCTACTTCACAGGCCCCACGCCGATTCCAGTGCCAGTGGCAGCACCGGTGGCGCCTGCGGCACTTGCTGCAACTCGACCGGGTGCATCTGACCCCGCACCCATCGAGGTGATGCTGTGGGAGAGCGTCAAGGCGGCAACCACGGTTGGCGAATTGCAGGCTTACCTCAATCGGTATCCCAATGGCTTTTTTGCCGAAGTCGCCAAGGCACGCATCGCGGTCATGAATGGCGGTGCTAAAGAAAAAGCGTTGGCAGACGGGACCAAAAAAGCGGCTGAGGATAGGGCTGCGGCTGAAGAAGCGCAAAGGTTTGCCAAAGAGCGCACCGATGCGCTGGCCGAACAAAAGACCGCCGCCGAGCGGGCAGAGCTCCTTGCCACACAGAAGGCAGCAGCAGAACGCGCCAACGCAGCAGCGATTGCGCAAGCCGCGAAAGAGCGGGCGCAGGCTGAGGCCGAACAAAAGGCTTCTACTGAGCGCGCAAATGCTGCTGCGCAAAAAGCCGCCAGAGAACGTGCGGAAGCAATCGCTGCACAAAAGGTGGTCGATGAGAAGGCATTGATTGAAGGACAGAAGCAAGCCATTGCGGACAAGCGAGCCG
>CAJBMJ010000126.1 GCA_903954045.1 uncultured beta proteobacterium
CCTTTTGATTGCGACGAATTTTCCCGCAAGGCGCTGTACACGCTGATGGAAAACGTGGACGAAATCCGCGCCGACCACAACCCCGACCTGAGCGTCAAAGGCATTGTGGTCAACCAGTTCCAGCCCCGTGCCAATCTGCCCCAGCGCGTGGTGCAGGAACTGATCGACGAAGGGCTGCCCGTGCTGCAACCTTACCTGCCCTCGTCGGTGCGCATTCGGGAATCACATGAACAGGCCTTGCCCATGATCTATTTGGACCCGAACCACAAGCTGACCATGGCGCTGGTCGAACTCCATGACGCGCTGGAAGCGCAACGAGACGCCTGATCAGGTACGCAAGGCCGGGTTTTCTCGCAGGCTCACTACTGCCTGATGCAGGTCACTGGCCCATGCGCGACGATCTCTGCCGCCACTCATCTGCGGCTCTCCAAAGCTGACCACCGCCTCCAGATTTCGCGCCTTCAAGGTGCGCCACAGGCTTTGCAACAAGGTGTCGTCACCGATATAGCAGGGCGCAAAACTGATTGCTCCCGTGGTCTGATCGGCAAAGTGCAGCGCAACCGGTTGCACCGGGGCCTGAGCCGCGATGGCGGCCTGCAGCAGGTTGGCGTGAAAGGGCAACACCGAGCTGCCGTCGCCGGTAGTGCCTTCCGGGAAAATCGCCAATACGTCACCTGATCGCAATTGCTCCACCATGTGGTGCACCACGCGCATGGCATCGCGGCGGGATTCGCGCTCTATATACAAGGTACCAGCCGCCGTGGCCAGACCGCCGACCAAGGGCCAGCGCTGCACATCCGCCTTGGAAACAAAACGGCAATGGCGGGCTGCGTGCATCACCACAATGTCGAGCCAGGAGATGTGATTGGCGACCAGCAGCACCGGGCCGGACTGTGGCGGGCTTCCATTGACTACTAATTTGATAGCGAGATGTGCAAGCATTTCCTTCGCCCAGGCCTGAACTCTTTCATTGCGCTGGGCCTGGGTGAGCTTGGAAAAAGTCCGGTGAATGACCCAGGCACCTGACAGCAGGTGCAGAACAACGCGCAAAAAACGCGTCAGAGCAATCCACTGGCGCACAGGAACCGTGCCCGATCAGGCGGCGTAGGCCAGGCGGCCCGCTACCAGGGTTGCACGGACCCGACCCGGCAGTTCGTAACCCGCGAACGGCGTGTGGTGCCCCTGACTGCGCAATGCGGCGGGCTCCAGAACCCAAGAGGCGCTCGGATCAAACACACAAATATCTGCTGGGGCACCGACCCGCAAGCGACCTGCGTCCAAAGCCATTGCGCCAAATGCAGGCTCCAAAACAGCAGCGGCTTGGCTGCTCACCTTGGCCAAGGCATTGCCCAATGCAAGACCCGACTCGTTCGCCCACTTGAGCGTCAAACTCAGCAGCAACTCCAACCCGGTTGCTCCCGGCTCGGCTTCGGCAAACGGCAAGGCCTTTGCATCTTCGTCCACCGGCGTGTGGTCGGAGACCAGTGCGTCGATAGTGCCATCTGCCAGACCGGCTCGCAGGGCATCGCGGTCCTGCTGTTGGCGCAAGGGCGGATTCAGGCGCATGCGGCTGTCAAAGTAGCCAATATCCACATCGGTCAAAAACAGGGAGTTGATGCTGACATCGCAGGTGACGGGCAAGCCCTCGGCTTTGGCCCGACGCACCAGTTCGACCCCCGCCGCACTGCTGATACGGCACAAGTGCACACGGGCACGGGTAGAGCGCACCAGGTCAAAAATGGTGTTCAGGGCAATGGTTTCCGCAGCCACTGGCACACCCGACAGACCCAGGCGTGTTGCCATGGGCCCGCTGGCTGCCACACCTTTACCCAAATAAAACTCCTGGGGGCGCAGCCATACGGCAAAGCCGAAGGTGCTGGCATATTGCAGTGCACGCTGCAAAACCTGGGTGTTGACCAACGGAATCTCCGCCTGGCTAAAGGCCACACATCCCGCCTCGGTCAGCGCCACCATCTCGGTGAGCACCTCGCCCTTCAAGCTGCGGGTCAGCGCACCCAGTGGAAGCACACGCGCCTGGTGCAGACGCTCTGCGCGGTAGCGCAACATCTCTACCAAACCGGGCTCATCCATCACTGGATCGGTATCGGGCGGACACACCACACTGGTAACCCCACCCGCCACAGCAGCCGCAAGCTCCGAGGCCAGCATGCCTTCATGTTCATACCCCGGCTCGCGCAGGCGCACGCACAGGTCCACCAGACCCGGCATCACGATACAACCAGTTGCGTCGATCACTTGCTCGGGCTGGAAGCCGGGCGCTATATATTTAATAGCTACTACCGCACCATTGGTGAGCGCTACATCGGCTTTTTCATCGTAACCAGTGGCCGGGTCGATGACACGACCACCTTGAATTAGTATGTTCATTTCGACGCCTCATTTCCGGCAACGATGCTCATCACCGCCATGCGCACCGCAATGCCGAAGGTGACC